>CALGTP010000450.1 GCA_937902105.1 uncultured Actinomycetes bacterium | reverse complement strand
TAGGTAGGTAGGTAGGTAGGTAGTAATAGTAGTAGTAGTAGTGGTAGTATTAGAAGTAGTAGTAGTAGTAGTAGTAGTAGAGTAGAAGAGCCAACAACCTAATGGCAAGGACGTTCAACGCCTTTAGAAAACTGGCCAACTACAAATCAAGGTTAAATATTTAGACAAGTAGACAATCTGTCATAAACTCGCAATGGTGATGTTTGAAGATTTGTGAAGGCCACTGTAATATTATGGTGTCGGGGTCACACGCACATGCAAGTGAAACTGCCTCAAGCAATTACGCATTCGTTGGAAGTACCTCATTGTACATCAGTGTTAATCCCTTGCGAGATAACAGGTCGTGCTGGGAAGATAAGGAAAGACCTGAGCAAATGTTGAACAAGTTGACACACGCATGACAGTATGATGGAGTCCTACGGTGTCAAATGAGGCGCGGGTGATTAGTATATCGCTATGTGTTTGTGTCATGTGTTGAATGTCGAATTGGTGGCGATACTGTGGAGCATGCTCACCAGTTCAGTTCTATTGTTACACTTATTCATTTGCTCAGGTGTTGCACCACACTAACCTCGCACACACGCGAGCACAGAAAACAGACTGGACCAGGACTGTCCGAAGTAAGCTCTTGGATGCCTGGGCCTAAGTTCGAAGAGCTCGATGAGGAAGAACTGCCGGAACCAGGAATCCTTATCTAGCGTTGCTCGTGTTGCCAGCGTACTACCAAACCGCACTGTGAATCCTGATTTTCCGAACACTGATTTGCCACCCAACACTAGTAGTATATGTTACATTTGATCATCTACTATACATATTAGAACATGTGCGGACATGACAGGAAATGACATGTAAACACTTCACAACTTCACAACTTGTCAACGACAAACCTTGAAATACTGGTAGCAGCATGAACTTCCTGAATGAACTGATGGATTATACACAGTCGTGTGTTTTCTGGAAGTACAATACAAGTACATTTGTATTTTAGCGTTCTGTTTGCAGAAGAAGATACCGTTTGAAAACAAGTACAAGGGAAAGGTTTGTCCCAACAAGCTGAACACTAACCAAGAGACCGTACCATCATGGCAAGTGCCTGATCAATGCCAAACTGATGGGGTGGAAGCAGGCAACATGAATCAAGGTGTTGAATCGAAGGCATATCATGGAGCTTGGCCTGTAATATCCTGAATGAGCAAATTGGGTGCCATGGCAAGCAACAGAAGCAACACTGGAATATATGCATGCTGTCGTTGCGCTCATGACTGTCATCATCCCATGTGTCTTGCTCACAAGCCACGCATCGCCCAAAGGCAGTCGCACCTGAACGTGAGCCTTGATGCACTGTCCTCGTCCTCAAGGCCATGTAGTTGTCATACCTTGCTTGATGCGTAGCTGCAATGGTGAGGCAATCGTGGAGTCGCAGCACATTCTGTGGCAGATCTGGACGCATTTGTTTATCCTTCCATGCTTGCGTATGATGAACGGTGTGTGTGTGTTATATGTGTCTAATATCTTCCTATGTGTCACACCGACTTGCCCAACGTAGGATTCTAGCTCTACGACTTTATTGCATAGCAAATTGAAAAACAACTGACACAGTGAACGGATGTGTGTTTACATACATACATTCTATATATGTTTGTTTGCAACTGCGTGTCCTTGACAAGTTTGACGCCACATGCGGGCAGCACCATCAAGTGTTTGATTGTGCTATTTCGTGAAGTGTGCGTGCCGAACGGATATCCAAGCTTTGGATAGTTGAAGGGTATCTCTTTGCCATACGTTGTCGCTGGGTCAACCCAATCAATGAATGCTGGTACATGAAAATTGCCGTCATCAGCCACCTCAGGTCAATGTATAACTGCTTGCAAAACGATCGAAAGCCGAAATCGTTTTACATTTAGTTGCTCAACAAGGTGATGGTTATGGTTACACGGTTACAGCCAGTCTGACTGATACTGACACATAACACATAACAACGCTGAACAAAGCACAACACGAACCCTGTGATAAATAATTAAGTCGCTAAAGTGCTGATACAGTGCGCTACAGCGCTACAGTGCAACAGGACGAGAAACACCACATCTCTTGGACACACTAACACTAGATGTTTCCAACAAGAACAGCAACTCCAACTCCAAAAGATAACCACGTGACGCTAGCTACAGACGAGCAGCTCCCTCTCGCAAAACAAGCGACACTTCCCGATCAATAAAAGCGCCGCACGACCTGGCTTCTTTGGCACCAAGCAATGCGCCGGCAGTGTCGACTGCGCTAATCCTCCAAATGCTGCAGGCACTATCGACTTCTAAAGCGATGGAAGAAAGGTCCAATATTGGACGACCGTGTCTGCCTTAGAAATTGATTGTTCGACTATAAGTTGTAGCCGCTGGGCCGCTGTAGTCGTGATACTATTTCAGGTTATGGTGTGACGTCGTTTAGTTTCTTCTCATACTATACGTGTTCTGTTCGTCACCACTCACCGACTCACCGCTCCTACTCCCACCCCACGCCAACTGTGATATTTTGAAGTCGCGTCACAATGATTGGTTCAAAGGAAACAACATAAGAAACACGCATCCTAACAGCACACTCTGGGCTGCCGGTAAAACAAGCCAAGTTGCCAGACGTGTCATCACCACCACCGGGGAGATTCAAAGAAATCTCTAGTTCAGCTTCCTCTGGAGTGCGATAATCATTGCTATCGCCAGCACATTCCTCTTCCATAGCTTTGTCTATCTGTTCAGGGGAAGGGCCATTATGTGCATCAAGCCGAGCCTGGGCTTCATTAGCCATCCTCTGCCTTACTGGTACGTCGTGAATTGATTCAAGTCTGGACAGTTTGGACTAAGATAAAGAAAACAGACAGCGGCAACTACATAAGTGGGGTGGGTGGGTGGGTGGTTGTAGCTGGAACGCTGGAACCGATGAAGCAAATAATGTGCCCAATTTGACATCACCTACTTAGTTCTCCAACCGTACACAACTTACTCAATTGAACCCCAAGTTGCTCATTCAAGGCAGCCTCCTCCATTAATTCCTCCAGGTCCCCCTCCAAGTTATCAGCAGTGGCGTCCGAATCACCAGCGTCCTCATTTGGAGCCCCATCATCACGAATCTCGTCTTCATCATCGTCGCTTGGCTCAGCCGCTTCCTCAGGCGATAACTTCAGCTCCATGAACAATGTCGCGCTGCTGAGATCGCTGATCACACCAGAACTTGAGTCACAAGCGCAAGATGGTAAATCAGATGGCCCGAGATCGATGACTTCGCAACCTCCAACCACGCCCCTACCAACAGGCGGGACAGCCTTGAGCCGTACAGCGATAGAAAGCCCATAATTAGTTTTCAAATGTGAGTGGAGTCCAGCAAAAAGCTCTTGCAACACGATGCCCATGCCAGTCGTCATCTGAACACTGGGCGGCATTGCTAGAAGACGTTTTTCACCAGCCTCACCAACACGAGGCGCCACCCGGAGCTGCCAAATTTTCCCATGGTAGGAGGCGTAGTACCTCTCTGCAATTACAAAGCCCAACGCAATGCTTTCTGCATCTCCAAAATCTGATTCGGAAAGCACCCCCTTCATCTGCATGTACCGCTGCATGGCTTGTTGAACGGACGATACTGGAATGGCACACAAAATGAAAATCACACCCAAGCTCGGCGCCTTCGACTCAATCTTCGTGGAGTACCTAGGTAGGTCAAAGAAAGCTATGAGCCTATGAGCGACAGGATAACAAATGACAAAGTAACAAAACTTCAAAGCAGCCGACCCATTCATGAGTTCCCCCAGCTCCCCCTTAATACTCTCAGCATTAAGAACTGCCTGAGCAAATCCGCGAAACTGAGCTTTCAGGAGCTTATGAAAAGAAGACACTTGGCGCTTAGCCCACCGCCACGCAGCCCCAGAGCAAAAGGTAGGCGTCACCGTCACCTTGGCTGGGACTTCAGCATCTGTCAATGGAGTAGGAGATGACCATCGACACGACGAGGACATTGCAAGCAATCTTTTCCGGTAGTCGTCGTCCAAGCTCTGTTGAAGACATGTCTGAAATAGCACAGACATATGGCTTTTGATGAAGGACCACTGTGTCTTCATCGAGCTATCAGGATTGATCGTCTTCTTGATGAAGATACGGCTGAAGAGTAACTCCAAGGACATGTTGCGACACCTAAGACCAAGCAGCCGTATCATAGAGTTCACAGATTCGATAAGTTGGACATCGACTTTGAAAGACAACGCTATGGCCCTCAGAACTGCATGCAGGAAGCCACGGGGATTTAACTTCCCAGTCGCTCGCACGTTTTCCAATTCTTTGCCACACTTGGCATCCATGTCTCGGATTTTCCTGGCATTCACCTCTAACTTGATATCGGGTGTATCCAAGATTTCGGACGCAATTCCTCAGCATATGGTTTTATCGACAGTTGGGGAAAGCTGATGAACAACACATCGAGCAAAGCATTGTCTCAAAGCAATTGACACATTGACAATTGACAAATTGACAAATTGACAAACTGAAAGCGAAAAAGTGGCAGATTGAATTGCCAACAGTTTGTCTAGCATCTTCTGCGAATGTCGCAGTCATCTGTTAAGCAGGTCTTGAGCATCCAAAGTAACTGGAAGGGATACCTTGGCTAATTTCAGTCACGCTCATACATCGCAGCTCATAGCCGCCAGATTGCTTACCAGGGTTACAACTGGCCACCCACCACAAGGAACTAACACTAAGCGAGCAGCACCATAAGCAGACAGCACACCAAAGTCCAAGTAGTAGAAACCTTTATAAAGCTACTGTTGCAAAGGCTGCACAACCCGACGCTGGAATGCAGAGCTGGCAAAGTCCAGAAGGTGGAAGGCAAATGGAAGAATAATTGCAAGCACCTTACTTATTGCAAAGTGCTAAATTGGTTGGGTTCATGTCAATGCCCATGCAGCGTCGTAAATCTCTGACTAACCAAACAAACAAAGTCCACACAGACTCCACTCCGACCGCAACCGTCCAACCAAGCCGTGGCACAGCATCTTCGCGTAGACGAGCTGTTTGTAAGAAGCTACCACACTCTCGAACACCTTAACTTTTACCGACACGATGTGTGTGTGAGTGTGTGTGTGTGTGTCTGTGTGTCTGTGCGTCTGTGTCCGTGCATCCTTTGGCGCAGGGCGCAACATATTGCGCAATGCGACTGATCCGAACAATTCAACACACACACACACGAACAGCTCCGCTAAATCACAGCAACGGCAATGATTGCAATGATGCAGTGATTCAGTGGTGTGTGCAATGCGAACCACAAAACAAATGCCAGCAACAGAGCAATTGAACAATGCCAAGACACTCTGTCGCACTGCTGCTGGAAGTGTGTCCCGCAGCTGGAAAAACTCACCCATGATTTGTTGGCATCGTTTTGTCACGAGGTGCAGCAATGGCTGGCTATCATGCGAATCAAAATCTGTAGTTTTGGCATATGCTTCCAGCGTCGCGTAAAAATGCTTCAGTGGCGCTCGGATATGCCGAAGGACTTTCATCACGAGCCAAAAGAAAACATTGTTGATCGCCAGTAATGAACCATAGATCCACTTCGATTGTTGTTCACGATATGCTTGCAGCTCATTTATGCTTTCGTCAGGGGTAGCAGCGCTTGAAGAAGTAGTTTTGGTAACTTGTTTTTTCTTGCTAAACGCAGTGTTGAACAAAGATCGGATCCTTTCTGGGTTCCTGGGCTCCTCAAAAAAGAAGTCTTCGCTGGCTTCCGTGCTCCCCCACCGACCAGCGCACGCAGCTCTGGGCGTCTTGTGGATAGACCTCACCTCTGCTGCAGAAGTTGCTGGGTATAGTTGGTGCCAGACCTTACTCAGCGCGCTCAGATTTGATCGCCACACATTGACCATCTTGGCCACAGCAGAAAAGTACTTGAATTTGAATGGTTTTTTCTCGTTCTCATTCTGAACAGAGTTCGGTTTTGTGCTGGTGGCCTTGGGGCGGGCAGCCCTCTTGGGCTCATTAACATTGGCACCATCAGTGCCCTGGCGAGTTTCGCTGGCAGTGCCCTTCTGGTCTTTCTGGAGTTGATCGAGGAACTCATCCACTATCAAGAGAAGGCATTTGCACACCAAGTGATACTGATGTAGGACACAATTCAAATCGATGAACAAAATGATTGGACATGTGAGCACTTCGGAAGCTATGAGTTTCCGGGCCAATGCTTGGTCTGGCCCAGCATCTGTGCATGTCATCAAGATAAAAAACACAGGCACGCCCAAAGCATTAAACACACCGTCACGGTAGGCCTTGAGTAAATCTTTCCACGAGGGGCACCCAAGTGACCGAATCTGTTTCTGTATGTATGCAAGCGCTGCTTTGGCCTAAGCTCGTATGCATTTTCAGAACAACATTATAATGCCAGTAGATGAAACATGCGTTTAACACTCATGTGACACATGTGTCCTGTGTTTACTAAGTTTGCAATGCACGTGTTCACGAATGCACGTCAGGGCAGCAAACACGACCACGACCACGACCACTGCCAACAGCGATGGAAATGGAAAAGCGACTGCAACTTACAACAACTGCATTTGAGAACCCTAGACGTAATATTCTCTCTCAACCCTCTCAACGCATAGAAGCTTAGCTGACTAAGCTGGCCTGGCTAGGTTGGCAATATTTGCGTAGCAGCAAAATACTACTATTTTTGCAGCTATGATGCGGAGCCACCTTCCACTGGCAGCATGTCCGCCAACCTACGTAAGCGCATGTATGCGTGGCGGAAAAGCCCATTGCCCAACGCATCTAAACTCCGAAGCACTAGAGTTTCCAACTCGAGCGAAGTGACCTTCTGTTTTTGCCAGCAGTCTGAGTTGGTCGCATCGCAGCGCCAAAACATGCAAACCAAGAGAAATCCTATAATTTTGGAGATGGCATCCACTGGTACATCAACTGGCTCACAAATTCTGTCGGCCAACCTTAAGCTGTTCTCTGTTCTATGCCACAATGTTAAAGCACGACTGCAAGTTGATAGTTCTCATAGTTCTTCATGTCCCAAGCAAGTAGACACATAATTACATTGCATAATGTCCATAATTAAATAAACAAGCACAATCAACATCAAGTAGACCATGGCCTGGCATACTACTAACTAATTACGAGAAACTGATAAGCTGCGGTCAATCTATCACTGAGAGCAAAGACAACAAACACGAATGAACTTCAGATCTAGCAGTGTGGCTAAATTTGCAAAGAAACTCTGCAGCAGAAGCAAAATCAATGTCAACAGAATGATCGAGCTGCGCAGGCTGTGCCTCGACTTGGACCGTCTGGACCACCTGGTCACATCCATCGCCATCAGGACCGTCGCCACCTTGAGATTCGTGGCCGGCTTGTGGTGTTGCTACCAGTGCTACCAGCTCCGTTGGTGGAGCAGATAATTCCTGGAGAGCCAAAGTTTAGGCTACCAAACCAAACATGTTTGCTTGCCATTGTTTAGGAAATTGATTAGAAGAAATATCTAGCAACTACTGTACAATAAGGCTTTACACTTGCAAGCGTCAGTGCGTACACCGAGTCTGCCAAAAATGTGCTCATGGTACCGCCTACAAGCTAGGATAAGTAAGTTAGCAGCCAGAACCTCGCTATTGCATACTCTTTGCCTTGATACGTCAAGCATAAGGACCTTTGACAGGTCAGCTGCAGCGCAGTTCGTCAGTGCCCGTCGCAGGCCTATTGAAATAACTGAGCTCATAGGAAGATGCTGGTAGCGTGCTACGTTGGGAATATGGAGCTGAGTTTCTGGTGATTGTTCGTCGTTGAATTTATCATCAGCCTTGTGTTTTTTTGCCAATGCCTTCGTGAGCATAGAGACTTCCTTCCTTAGTGCACGTTTTTCTCCTCTGAGTTTCATTGCTTGCTCTGCTGAGTGGACTGCCTTCTTGATAATTGCTTGAGTAGCCAACCCTTCCTTAAGCAGGCATCATGCTGTAAACAAACATGATACCGAGTTCACATTGACATTGACAATGACCACACCCGAAATCAAACAACAATATGTTTGCTGCGATTGTTCTACTTAGTTTTACTTGCATTTGTGATTTGCTAGGGCTATGTTATTGGCGGTCACTCACCATTTAGAAGCGCACGGCACACACTGTTTGTTTGCATGTTGGGACATACATACACGACTGATATGGACGACCGTCTGTCACAATGCTACCAAATGCTGTCAGGCAGTCAAGTAGTTTGAACGAGTCTAAATATAAGTGAGTGTCAATGTTGATTCAAACATGTTTCGTTCTTGTCTCGGACACGACCAAATGATTTCACGCTTGATCCACTCGATCCACAAGCTGTTGGATAAACAAGCAACCAACAAAGTACAATAAATCATGTCAAGTGTCATAGTGCTTTGCGTCTGTCAGCGCTCCCAAACGTCGAACTGCCAACGAAACTAACTGCGCACTTTGCGAATTATTGTCTGCACGTGGTGTCGATGCTGCAGAACTCATACAAGAGCCAACGGCATCATCAGAATCTGAATCGCAAAGAATCGCATCAGCCATGTCACAGCTGGATGTCGCAGTGCTTTGGGAATTACAGCGAGCGCGATTTGCCCTAGTTGATGATAATGATGCAGCTGCTGAGGCTGTGCTGAAAGGCCCCGATGCCGCAGTCGAACGAGAGGAAGACGAGGCAACTGCTTTTGATGCCAGTCCAAAGCTAAAGTCAAGCTGTGGTAGTGGTGGCGCCGGCGGTAGTGTGTTTGCTTGCTGAGCTTTTGCAAGTTTGGACATGTTCACGAACTGTTCCGCAACATCCATGTAGCCAAAGAGATTGCATACTCCAATCAGAACCGTATCTGCACAAAAGTAGTGGGAATCAGCGCTCAGGCAATGCGACACTGCATGCATCACATATGTGTTGTCCACTGGTCCTTAAATCTAGCATGTACATGGGTGTAAAAAACACAACCAATTGTATAAAACAAACATCACACACAAGTTGAAGAAGTAACCAACCTTAGAACTAGAAGCGAAATGCAAAAAGTAAAGCCGGAAATCATAACCAAGCATCCATCAGGGAGCACAATTGGAAGTGTCTGCAGGAAGTGGACGAAGCGCTGGACAGCTACGACTGAGATCCGCCAGCCTGTAGTAGTAGTAGTAGTAGTGGTAGTAGTAGTAGTAGTAGTAGTGTAGTAGTAGTAGTAGTAGTAGTAGTAGTAGT
>CALGTP010000449.1 GCA_937902105.1 uncultured Actinomycetes bacterium | reverse complement strand
ACTATTGAAGAGGCGGTTATTATCGCCGCGGCGATTGAAGCAATGTGGCCAAGGCCAGTCGTTGGGCAAGACCCAATTGTTGCTCGACAAAATGCGTGGCGCTTCAGTGGTCGTTGGTGGGCTCGGCCCAGTGTGGCTCGCCGAGATCGCCCATAGAAAAAGTTTGTATGGAGATCACCACTGTCAGCGATGATGTGATAGTTCTCCACGATGGATGCGATGTCTATCGCTACGAAGACTTACAGCCGGCGACGCAATACACCTTTCACGGTTTGACAGTGACAACGCTTGCCCGTCCTGGCGGTGAGTTACTCAGTACCTTTGCCACTGTCAATGATGTGCATTTCGGGGAAGTTGACTGCGGTGTGATTGATGATGATCCACGCGGACCAATTCAACGTTCACGTCCTGGCGACATGCCTTACCCCGAAATTATGAATCGGGGAGCATGCGCAGAAATTCTTGCTACACATCCTGCTTATGTGATTGTCAAAGGTGACCTCACCCATGCCGGGTCAGATATCGAGTTTGATGCTTTTAGAGATTGTTACGAGAGTCATTTTGCAGACAAACTACGCGTCATTCGCGGTAACCACGATGCATATCTCGGCCAACATTTATATGACGAAGATGTATGGATTGAGATGCCAGGAATTTGTGTGGCGTTGATGGATACCGCCATTCCCACAGAAACAACTGGGGATATCGCCACTGGCCAACTCGCTTGGCTATCTGAACGAGCGGCATCCACTGACCTCGCAGTGTTAGTCATGGGACATCATCAGCAATGGACTGCAGATCCCGCTGGCGGAACTCGGCGCAACGAGAATTATTTCGGCATCAATCCCGACAGCAGCGATGCCCTCAATGATGTTGTGGCCAAACATCGCAACATCATTGGCTACACCGCGGGGCATACGCATCGCCATCGAGTCCGTTCCATGGCTTGTGGAGTTCCGACAATTGAGATTGGTTGTGTCAAAGACTTTCCAGGAACGTGGGCACAGTATCGGGTATACGAAGGCGGCGTGATGCAAGTTGTGCATCGCATTTCTAGTCCAGATGCGCTTGAGTGGAGTGAGCGATGCCGACATCTGTATGCAGATGCTGGCATGGACTATGAGAGTTATGCATTAGGCACTTTGGCAGAACGTTGTTTTGTTTTTCCCAATCGTTGCTGAAAATTATTACACCGCTGTCAAGACACGATGCTCAATGCGCTCCAAGCTTTCCCAAGCGAACTCTGGCGTCATTCCACCCATTAATGGATGAAGAAGAAGTCGACCCGATTTAGCCAGCACAATTGCCTCATCCACAGTGAGCACGCGATACACACCGCTTTGGCGAATGTCATCAATCGTCAAAGCCCCCTTGACAGTCACAGCCGACGACTGACGAGGGCGTTGCCACGCGGCGTAACTCTGTGCATCCCACAGTGCGTGACGACCAATGATGTCCCAATCCCTTTCAGGATCGTCAGAGACATGAATAAATCCGAGTTTTTCCGGCACAGCCACAAAGCCACCGACAAAGCCCACCTTGGCGCACTCATCGTTATACCAATCGGCAATCATCGGGTTGCTGTCTGCTGCAGCAAATCCGATTCCAAGACGGGCAGCCAAACGTGCTGCCTTCTCACCAGAACCGCCCAACATCATCATCGGACCGCCTGGCGAAAATGGAGCGGGGGTGACTCGCAATCTGCGACCATCAATTTCCACATCTTCACCAGTGAACAATTTTTTGAGTGCGGCTACGTGATGCTCAAGAACTTCCAAGCGATCGCTGAACTTCATATCCATCATGTCAAATTCTTCTTGACGATAACCAGTGCCAAGAATGAGCATAATGCGACCGCGTGCCAGATGATCGGCGACGACGATTTGCTCGGCGAGACGTACCGGGTCATGCATCGGCAACAACATCGCCGAAATAGAAATGGGCAGACGTGTCGTAGTGGCGGCGATTGCCGAAGCCATGATCATTGGCGAAGGGAGATATCCATCGGGAGCACCGTGATGCTCACTGAGAATGACGCCTGACATACCCACTCGATCCGCCCAACGACACATATCAAGACAGGCGTGATACTGATCGGCGCGGGTCACGGTGGAAAAATCTGGTAATCGTAGGTCAAATCGCAACATGTTCATTTTGGGTTCTCCATTTTTTTAAAACTAGTTTCTAGCGGACACTAAGTTTTCTTGCTCAGCACGAATAACAGGAATGACATACTCGCCCCACTGGCGAATTGTCTCCATGGAAACTTCGTGTGAGACAGTACCTAACTGACAGATCACCATAATCTCATCAGCTCCAGCAGCAATCAACTCGCGAGCGTAACGAATGGCTTGGTGACGATCACCATAGGCATGCTGCGGAACTTCATAAATAGTTGTTGCTGAAGGTGATGCTGGAATATTCATTTCTGAGAGTCGCGCCACCACATGTTCTGCGTCGGCTGCCATTGCCGCCACATCGTCGCCGGCGTCAACATCTAATGCTGGTGGCAAACCTGTGCCGTACCAATGGTGAATAGATTCAGCAAAAAATCTCTGACCGCGAGTTCCAATCCTCAACGCCTCATCAGCATCATCAAGAACCACGCTCGGGCACAGTGCCGATAAATGATTATTGGCGTGATCACTGACGAAGCGATCGCCACTACGGGTAGCGATGGCTTCGTCATAAATGCCGCGCAGTTCAGCGACCTCCGATGGACCACCGAAGCCCATCACTAAGGCTCCGATACCCAATTCGGCTGCCAGTGTGACGGTGTCGCTCTTTGTGCAGGCCATGAACATCGGGGGATGTGGTGTCTGAACGGGATGGGGGTGAATCGGACGATTTGGAATCGTCATCAGATCGCTTGACCACTCAAAACGTTCCTCGCGCCAAATCTGGCTGAGAATACGCAAGGTCTCTTCAACTTGCGGGTAGGTGTCCTGGGCTTGTACGCCGAACATACCCATTTCTTGTTGCGTGGCGCCACGACCGGCACCCACATCAAGACGACCGTTGGACAAAACATCGAGCATCGCCACTCGCTCAGCCACACGAACGGGGTGATTAAAACCAAATGGCATCAAGACGCAACCGTGACCGAGGCGAATCCGACTGGTTTTGGCGGCCACGAAAGAGAGAAAAATTTCTGGTGCGCTCATATGGGCGTACCAGGTCAAGGCGTGATGTTCGACAGCCCAAATTGCGTCAAAGCCCATCTCTTCAGCGAAAACTGCCTGAGCAACACAGTCGCGCAGAACCTTTTGCTCATTGGACGGCGAAGCATCATTCATCTGACCCTCAAAAATGAGTGAGAATTTCATTGCACCGATCCCAGTCCCAGACCAACAAATGTTGGCTTTACTTTACGCTAGTTTATGTTACCCTAGTCACACCAAAGATGGACCGTTGGAATGAAGAAATATAGCCCCTTGTCGTCCTCAAACACAGCCAGCAAACACAGTCAATCGGCACAGTCTGCGATGCTAGAGAACCAAATAATTACGTCATGAAAGGCGCCCCCTGATGTCCCTACCTCCTCACCTCCAAGAACTTTCCGCCCGAGTCTCTAATTGGGGACGTTGGGGGGCAGATGATCGCCGCGGAACGCTCAACCTCATCGACAATGCTGCTATTC
>CALGTP010000448.1 GCA_937902105.1 uncultured Actinomycetes bacterium | reverse complement strand
TCGTAACAAGGTAGCCGTACTGGAAGGTGCGGCTGGATCACCTCCTTTTAGGGATAATAATAATTTTACGCTAAGTAATTTTAACAACTATTAGTTTATTTTAAACACAATTTTTAATCTATTTTTGGGCTATTAGCTCAGGTGGTTAGAGCGCACCCCTGATAAGGGTGAGGTCCCAGGTTCAAGTCCTGGATGGCCCATCATGGGGGTATAGCTCAGTTGGTAGAGCGCTGCTTTTGCACGGCAGATGTCAGCGGTTCGAATCCGCTTATCTCCAAAAACCAAACAGAGTAAGAGAAAATTGAAATTTTTGAAATAGAAAAAGTCAAGCGAATAAGAGCTTACGACGGATACCTTGGTGTTCAGAAGCGATGAAGGGCGTGGCTACCGACGATACGTTTCGGGGAACTGGAAGCAAGTTTTGATCCGAAAATACCCGAATAAGGAAACTTCAATAGAACTTCCTCTTGAATACATAAAGAGGAAAGAGCGAACCTAGTGAATTGAAACATCTTAGTAACTAGAGGAAAAGAAAGCAAAAGCGATTCTCTTAGTAGCGGCGAGCGAAAAGGGATTAGTCTAAACTCTATTATAGAGGGTTGTGGGACAACGTTATTCAAATAGACGTGTTAGATGAAACAGCTGGAATGCTGTGCCATAGTGGGTGAAAGCCCCGTAATCGAAAGCATTAATTTTTGAAGTTGTATCCCAAGTAGGAAGGGACACGTGAAACCCCTTTTGAATCCACGAGGACCACCTCGTAAGACTAAATATTACTGAATAACCGATAGTGAACCAGTACCGCGAGGGAAAGGTGAAAAGAACCCCGGGAGGGGAGTGAAATAGAACATGAAATCGTAAGTTTACAAGCAGTAGAAGAGCGACTTAACGCTCGACTTCGTGCCTGTTGAAGAATGAGCTGGCGACTTGTAGGTTATGGCAAGGTTAAAATAAGAAAATATTGAAGCCAGAGTGAAAGCGAGCTTGATAAGAGCGCTAAGTCATAATCTACAGACCCGAACCCGGATGATCTAACCATGGCCAGTGTGAAGCTTAGGTAACACTAAGTGGAGGTACGAACCGACTGTTGTTGAAAAAACAGCGGATGAGTTGTGGTTAGAGGTGAAATTCCAATCGAATCCGGAGCTAGCTGGATCTCCCCGAAATGCGTTGAGGCGCAGCGACTAATATTTCTTCTTAGGGGTAAAGCTACTGTTTTGGTGCGGGCTGCGAGAGCGGTACCAATTCAAGGCAAACTCTGAATACTAAGACGTTTAGTTAACCAGTGAGACATTGGGGGATAAGCTTCAGTGTCAAGAGGGAAACAGCCCAGATTACTAGCTAAGGCCCCTAAATAATTGCTAAGTGGTAAAGGAGGTGGGATTGCAGAGACAATCAGGAGGTTTGCCCAGAAGCAGCAATCCTTTAAAGAGTGCGTAATAGCTCACTGTTCGAGTGATCCTGCGCCGAAAATGACTGGGACTAAGCAATTTGCCGAAGCTGTAAGATGTCAAAACATCGGTAGGGGAGCGTTCTACATTAGATTGAAGCGTTAACGGAAGTGGGCGTGGACGAAGTAGAAGTGAGAATGTTAGCTTGAGTAGCGAAAACATTGGTGAGAATCCAATGCCCCGAAAACCCAAGGGTTCCTCCGGAAGGCTCGTCCGCGGAGGGTGAGTCAGGTCCTAAGGTGAGGCTAATAGCGTAATCGATGGATAACAGGTTAATATTCCTGTACTGTTTATTGTTGGTAAAGGGGGACGGAGAAGGCTAAATCGACCGAATGTTGGTTATCGGCTTAAGTATTCAAGGTGATGAGGGTCGGTGAAAACGATCTGAGCTGAGATGCGAATAGGAAAGTGTTAAGACACTGAACCGATTGATGTCATACTTCCAAGAAAAGCCCTAACTACCACAAACAATAAATACCTGTACCCTAAACCGACACAGGTGGGTAAGTAGAGAATACTAAGGGGCGCGAGATAACTCTCTCTAAGGAACTCGGCAAAATGACCTCGTAACTTCGGGAGAAGAGGTGCCCAATGGGCTGCAAAAACCAGACGCTGGCGACTGTTTATCAAAAACACAGGTCTCCGCAAAGTCGTAAGACGATATATGGGGGCCGACACCTGCCCAGTGCCGGAAGGTTAAGGAAGCTTGTTAGTCTTTGACAAAGCTCGCAACTGAAGCCCCGGTGAACGGCGGCCGTAACTATAACGGTCCTAAGGTAGCGAAA
>CALGTP010000447.1 GCA_937902105.1 uncultured Actinomycetes bacterium | reverse complement strand
ATCAAACGTTCACGACCAATTGTTGGTGTGGCAAAACGAGTTCGGGTCATACTCGGCATACCCGAAATGAAAGTGAGAGCGATACCTCCAATGCCAACAAGCAAACTCAACCAAGAAACACGCAACGAGTGCTGATCGACGACAGGGAACAAAAACCACGAAGCCACAGCAAAAGTTGCAATCCCAACTCCCGTCCAAAGACGTGGAACGCCCACCTGAACGTCAATGGCAAAGGCAAACATTGAAAAGAAAATCAAGGCCAGCGCCCAATTACGTTCCGGTAATTCTCCAAGACCGTAGAACGAGAGCAAAAGAAGAACGGCTCCAACAACTCCCGCAACACCGATACCGGCCGTGAAGAATTCAAAAATCAAGAGTGCCAGACCGATCAACAAAAAGAGATAAGCAACTGGAGGACTTGCCGAAGTATGCAGCATCTGCGCCCACAGACCAAGTTTGTGAAAACGCACAGTGGTGATGTCGTTGGATACTGTGCCATCGTCATTCAAAGTTTCAATCGCAGTGTCAAGCACGACCCCATCAATTTGCAAACCGTCAAGGGCGTAGACCATATTGCGAATGGTTGGCGCACCTTCATCACTGATCTCGAGTTTGAGTGCTCCTGCGCGGCGGGCGTCTTGGAATCCCAAAGTCTGGGTCCGCAAAATTTCGGTGGCCTCGCCAAACTCCACTCCGTCAACCAATGCCGTACCTGATTTTCCGATCTTGGTTCCAGGGGCCATACCTGTCACATCAGCCGCCGACAAAAGTTGCACACCTAAACCAGTGGCTTTCGATCCAGACGGACCAACCCAAATTGCTATCGGCACGCTTGCGTTCTCAATACGCAGATACAAATCACGCATTTTGTCACGACCCACTAGGGATGCCTTGGAGTTAATCTGCAGGACCAAAGCCTGGGCCCCATTGCTCTCAGCGTCGGTGATCGCCCGCTCAATAGCGTCAACGATGATGTTGTCAATGAGTCCTGAAACCTGGAAGACATCAACGGGTGCAAGACTTTGTGCCGTGGGGTTAGTGCTCATCAAAACTGCTGGCTCTTGGGGTGATTCACTGCCCGATGAAGCATGTGCCACATCAACAAAACCGAGCACGAAGCCGACTGCAATGAAGACGATGGCTAGTCTGCGCACGAGTGCCTCCGATGAATAAGAAAATAGATCACATGTTCACCATGTCGCGGTTGCTCGTGGTGGCCGGCAAGGGTGGTGTCGGCAAGACAACCGTAACTGCTGTGATAGCGCGAGCCTCAGCCGACGCCGGACTTCGGGTACTCGTTGTGACCCTTGACTCTCGCCCAGGGTTGGCCGAATTGCTGGGTGGATCCCCCTCTGATGGGGCGGACTACGACGGGACCATGATCCAGACTCATCTCGGCGCCACAAAAACTGGCTCAATCCAGATGCGCACTGTCACCGCCGGCGAGGCTCTGCAGGATTACTTGGCAACCCAAGGTCTGGCTCTATTAGCGAAACGCTTGGTGTCAAGTGGAGTCGTCGGAGTCGTGGCTAGCGCTGCTCCTGGAATTGACGACCTCTTGGTCTTAGGCAAACTTAAACATCTGGTCGGCCTCACTGGACCAGATGGCGACCACGATCTCATCATTGTGGATGGTCCAGCCGCTGGTCATGCCATCTCATTTTTACAGGCTCCTGCGGCCATGGCTGAAACAATCTCTGGTGGACCACTGCGTTCCCAAGCCATCGAAGTTCGCTCAATGTTGCAGGACCCGAAGAAATGTCGCGTCGTGATGGTGACAACTCCTGAGACCACGCCCGTCAATGAACTCATTGAGACCACTGAAAAACTTACGCAGTCAGTGGGCGTGGCTTTCGCTCCCGTGATCGTCAATGGAGTTGATATTTCTTTAGAAGTTTCTTCGCTGGTGGCAAGCGGTGAAATACCCGATGGAGTTCTTGGTGATGCAATGAGATATCGCGCCACTCGCTCTGCTTTACACCTCCAGGCAATTGACAGAGTCCACGAACACATGCTTGTTGGTTCTTTTGCACTTCCCCACATCGCCACTGCCTCACTTCAGGCACACGATGTGGTGGCCTTGGCCGACATCATGCGAAAAGCCGTCGGTGAACCAGCATGAGTCCAAAGAAGATTCAAAGTTTCAGTGACATCATCACTACCTCGCGAATCATCATCTGCTGTGGCTCGGGTGGTGTTGGTAAAACAACCACTGCTGCTGCCCTTGCTGTTCAGGCTGCGCATACTGGTCGGCGCGTTGTCTTGATCACTATTGACCCCGCTAGGCGTTTGGCCGATGCTCTTGGGCTGGATGGTTTAAGTAACGACCCAAGTCGTGTTGATCTTGCATGCTCGGGCGAACTGTGGGCAATGATGTTGGACGCTCGATCCACTTTTGACGATGTGATTCGTCGCGAGTCACGCGATCTTGAGCAACAGCAAGCAATTCTGGAAAATCCTTTTTACAGCAATATCGCTAGTCGACTGTCGGGGAGCCAAGAATATATGGCAGCCGAAAAGTTGTATGAATTGTCTAACGATGAACGTTTCGATCTCGTGGTTGTTGACACGCCACCTTCGCGTGAGGCTCTTGATTTTTTGGATGCCCCACAAAAGTTGATGAACTTTCTTGATCACCGTGTGTATCGCTGGCTTGTCATGCCAGCGCGCGGTGGATTGCGATTGCTTAACTTCGCTGCTCAGCCAATCTTAAAAACAATCGGTCGGGTCATTGGTGCCGATGTCCTCGCCGATGCAGTCAATTTCTTTCAGGCCTTTGAAGGAATTGAAGAAGGCTTTCGTCAGCGCAGTGTCGCCGTCCAAGAATTATTGAAATCCTCAAGTAGTACATACATCGTCGTGGCTTGTGCTCATAACGACACCATCCAAGAGGCGATCTATTTCACCGAGCAGTTGGCCGAGGCGAATATCAATATCACGGGAGTCATTCTCAATCGATTGCAGCCCCCATTCGGCAAAGGATCCTCAGCCGCTTCTCTGACCGCAGCCCGAAAGGCCGACAAAACCGGTGACTCAGCGGTGGCGGTTCTGTATCGCAACTTGGCCCACCTGCGAAGCCTCTCCGAGGCTCAAGAAAATGCCCTCAAACCCCTTCTCGAACGCTCCTCGGGGGCGGTCGTTGTGCGCCTGTACCAACGAGCCGAGGATGTCCATGACCTCGAGGCGATAGCCGAACTGGGACGCGATCTCGTGGCGACCACGACCACGAGGTAGCGTTTGAATCGTGCATGTGATCCTGGCTACTGATGCTGACTGGTTGGTCGACGATGTCGTCGCTGCCCTCGGCGGACCTGAAACAACTTTCACCCATTGTCGCGACGGTCGGTCTGTCGTTGGTGTCGTCAAGGCCCGTACTCCGGACTTGGTGATTCTCGATCTACAGAGCGGCACCATGGGTGGCGTGGCAGTGACTATGGATCTACGCCTTGATGAGAGCGGCGGCACTTTGCCTCATGTTCCGATTTTGATGTTGCTCGATCGCGCTGCTGATATTCACATGGCGCGTCGCAGTGGAGCTGATGGCTGGTTGATTAAACCGCTTGATCCTTTGCGTTTGCGGCGGGCCAGCAAGGCCATCGCTGGCGGTGGTTGTTTCGCTGAAGGATTGCCGACAGTGGATGAGCCAGTATCTGAGACCACCGAAGTACCCGAGGCTGAGCCCGCAACTGCGGGATAGTCTCACGATCTACACCGCGGGGTGTAGCGCAGCTTGGCTAGCGCGCCACGTTCGGGACGTGGAGGCCGGAGGTTCAAATCCTCTCACCCCGACCAATAACCCGTTGCTTCGGCGGCGGGATGTGTCGTTGACCGACTCATTTCGCTCTACGGTGAAGGTGTGAACATCTCTCAACTTCAAGACATCATCGAACGTACCTACGGAGAACGCGATCGAGCTCGTGGGGTGCCATCAACGGTGGCTTGGTTGGCCGAAGAAGTGGGCGAGTTAGCCCAAGCAGTGCGCAAGGGGAACTTGGCGCAACAAGAGCATGAGTTCGGCGATGTATTGGCGTGGGTTGCGACGTTGGCTAATCAGATGGGCGTCGACCTTGACAAGTGCGTTGCGCGCTACGCCAACGGATGCCCCACATGTTCGGCACTCCCCTGCACCTGCTAACCCGGTCCAACCCCCGCCTTCTCGGTAGGAATCACGTCTTAGGTAGGCAAACGCTTGTTTTGGGCGCAGAAACCTACCTGGAACGGGAGGAGCCGGGATGATTCGGCGGGAACCGAGGCAGAAACCTACCTGGAACGGGAGGAGCCGG
>CALGTP010000446.1 GCA_937902105.1 uncultured Actinomycetes bacterium | reverse complement strand
CTGCAGTCACGGGGTATTACCTGTCTCCTTGACTCCTTGAAACGAAACGTGAAGATTTCGGTACTTGTCTCCTGTACACCTTGAAACGAAACGTTCAGATTTCGGAGGATAACGTTCTTTCGTTTTCGCAACGTTTCGATTGGTTCCGTTTCAAATAGGTACCAGACTTAGCACTGTGGACGGTGCGGGCAGGTTGTCCCTGGTCCCTGTGTCGCCACAGGGACAGCCGGCCGACGTCCGCAAAGCGCGCAATCGGCCCGGGCTGCTGGCCCACGGAGGTGGGTGGGCCCACTTTTCGTGGCTGACGTGGCGCCGCGCGGCCCTGGCCGGCCAGCGCAGCCCCGCGCAGCTCACCTCTTTTTGCCCCGCGCCCTCGACGCACTTGGGCCCCCCCCTCGCCAAGGAAACCACAACTGCTGCGCATGATTCGTGCTTGCGTCCGTCATGTCTTTCGGTGTTGTCGTTTGTGCACCGTGGCTGACGTGGCTGCCACGCGAGCGATCGCGCAGGGCCAGGGCGTGCAGTCGTCTTCAACCTGCTTGGACTCTGACAGGGATGCTTCTCCAGCTGCCCGATTACTGTCCACTGGAGCAGCTGTCACAGTCCAAGCATGCTCTTTGCATGGTGGACGGCGATTTTCCTTGGAGCATTGTGTATAATAATGTCGAGCAGATACTTGCTGAGCACAGCTCGCAGGCTCCCTTGACAGATTTTCACAGCTTGTTGGGAACAGAATGGCTGAAGGATTCTGTGATTGCTGCCCTGATCGACTGCATGAAGAGAGGAATACCCAAGCCCGACAGTGCAGCTGCCATGACCATGGAACCCCCATCTGCTTTGCGCGGCAGTGCTGCGGGAAAACATGCCCGTTGCATCAACTTGGACGAGGTTTGCATTCTTGATCCGGCCATGAGCAGGAAAATACTCATGGCCTTTCGAACTCGGGATTACGGAGACGTCCTGAGGGTCTTTAGCCATTCATGCAAATTCAAGACCGTTAAGCGTATCCTTATGCCTCTGAATATCTCCTGGGAAGGCATCACTTTAGGAACCGGCAGCCACTGGATGTTCGCCGAGATGCATTTAGACACCGGCACAACGCACCTGTACGACTGGTTCAAGAAGCAACACGACCAGTACGAAAAGGTGGCAGGTGTGGCAACTTGCTACACAGCAATCATGTGCACTGCTGCGTATGTGTGCCTACGACACACTGTTACGCACTCACGCTGTACACTGCCTGCAGCACCCCTGCAGGACCTGCTCGTCGTGTTGCGCCAGCGCTGTGTGGGCCTCTGCCTGTCACCTACAATTGACAACACCAAGCGCATGGTTTCCGTTCACAATGCCAAGGCTCAGCAAAACGGTTATGACTGTGGCGTGTGGACATGTTACACTATGTACCATCGCGCACTTCAGCAAAGTACTCTCCAGGATCCTGCGGACATTTTCACGGACATGAACATGAAGACACCCCAGGATGCCAAATGTTTCAGGTCATCGAACGCCAACCTGTTGCTCTCTGTTGCTCTCTCGCCTGCCACCTCACTGCGGGCCCATGTCCCACCTGTCTTGTCGACTGTGACCCTCTCTGGTATTGACACCTCCGTGTTCAAATGCAGGTTGTGGATGCTCATCAGCCTCCCTGCTTATAAACACGATTACCCCAAGTGCGTTGTCTGGAGTGACAGAAACACCCGTCTTTCTGCGAACAAAGTTCACAGTGACCAGGTCACTGTGGAGCCCCAGGTCTACACCGCCGAGGCATGGCACGCTTCCGTGCGCCGTGACCAACCAGCACTCTTCAAAATTCCGGATTTCTCCCCCGACGTCATGAAATCCGGCCTCCGCGACTTCGCCCAGTCCGACACCCACCAATTCTGCACCTCTGGTGGGGGAGCCGTCCAAATGCGATCCGTCTTCAACGATGAGAACAAACAGAACTTGAAGCGCATTGAGGACGGCATCTACCCTGAGAAGGTACCCCCGGCTCTCCCAGCCACCAACATCCTGCAACAGGCATGCCCCCCCAACTGTACTGTCATGGACACGTGGCTCGCCATCAAAGCATATATCGACACTCACTTCCCACCGGAGCAGCACGACCCGGAGACCAGGGCAATGACCATTGTCACTGGCAATGTCACTGGCGTTGTGGGCTCGCACAAGTGTTACGGGGTCGATGTTGACAAGAACGGCATGCGGGTGGGTTGCCACTTCGACGCATTCGCGTCAGCCGGCTTCTTGCTAGCTGGCTCCAAAGACTTCCGAGTGTGTGAGCCGTGCACCTTCGGACCCAATAGTAGTCTCAACCCGCATGCCAACGAACGTTATGACATCGATGCTGCCTTCTGCGAGAAGGGAGTCTGGTACAACATCCATCTCAAGCCAGGCTA
>CALGTP010000445.1 GCA_937902105.1 uncultured Actinomycetes bacterium | reverse complement strand
GCACACTATGACAATCTGAAGATTGCACAGATAGCCAGGCTAATTCACATCGCGGAAGAGGACACTTCTGAACTGAACGAACTTCGTTTTGAACAGCTACAGGAAGTGTGTCACTTGTTGTTTCCTGACACTCCGTCTGAGCGACGAGATGATGAGGAAGAAGACCTGAACCACTTGTCAACCACGAAAGGCATGCGAAAAGGGTCTAAGACTGAAACCAAACGCAACAGGGCTACTGCAGCTGCAGCACCGATTTCGACTCGGGATTCGACTCACGGGAAACGCAAACTCCCAGTGATGCCGATTGCGATGGCACAGAAGTTACATGCGAGGTTCACTCACCCTGGTCGCAACAGACTCCTTGCAGCACTGCGACTGTTCGGATGGTTGGACCAGTACCAACTACCTCTACACATTCCTTGCATAGCCTGTGATCTGGCAAAAGCTCGTAGACGTCCGCACAGAGGCAAAACTCGGCGGGCTGAGTATGCGGGACAGATCTGGCATGCAGACTTGATGTCTTCAGGCGATGTGATTGGCATGGACGGCAGCAAATATGCGGCATTCTTCACAGATGATGCGAGTGGCAAAATCTTAACTTTTCCACTCCTCAAGAAGTCACAGTTCGCTGAGGTTATGCGGCAGTTTCTGGCGAGACTTCGAACTCTGCCAGAGACCATGGTGCTTGACTCTGGAGGTGAAAACATTTCAAAGCAGTTCTTGGAGACGTGCTACAGTTACTGCATCCATCCAGTCTATTCGACAAAGGAGATGCACACTGAGAATCTCGCAGAACGCGCAATACAAACGTTGAGGGATACCAGCATGACAATGTTGGCTTCGGCTGCAATGAATCCTTGTTTCTGGCCTTGGGCTATTCAATATGCGGCGTACATCTACGACTTCCTTCCCAGAGCGGATGGCAAGCCTCCGTACCTTCACTGGCACGATAAACTGCCATCGAACTTGTCCCTTCCAGTGTTCGGTTCTCGAGTTGTTCTCAGACATGCGGAACCAAATCTGCAACATCAGTACGATCTCCCAGGACACACGGCTGTGTTCTTGGGTGTGGTCCCTGACCAGTATGCGATCTGGATCCTTGATACGTCGATTTCAACTCTTCCAATTCGCCGAACGAGTGAAGAATTCCAACGCACATACATTGAGTCTGGAGTGATTGATGTCCGTGACTCAAAGTTCAGCTTGGATGACTATGCGAAATACGGTTTTCAGGACGTTTCAGACCCGACAGAGCCTGTCGACATCCGTGAATACCTCCAAACCGATTTCAAACTGCCTGACGACCAAGATATTGCCATGTTCGCCGAAGCTCAGCGCTTCATCCGGAGACGAAGTCGTTTCCTTCGTAACCGCGGTGATCTCAGCGCTTGGCAGATCGAGAGCCTGATCAGCAGAGAATGGCGTCGCAAGGCAGCTCAGAGACTCAACAAAGAGTACGATCCGATCGATCGGGGTACCTACCTTGACTCTCTTCTTGCAGACTATGATAGTGACACTGAAGAGGCAGACGAGACTCCTGCAGATGCAGTTCCAACAAGTGTGAGATCCACGGATACTCCAATGGTGGAACCTCTCAAGGAATCTCCGAATGCTTCTAAGTCACCTCCACAACTACCTCCTAGAGGCGAGGACATTGCCACTGGCACGTTCCTCGACACATGTTGTGAAATATGTAACGGCAAACACTTCAATCAAAGCTCGAACCAGATGCTGCTCTGCGACATTTGCGACCAAGGCTTTCACAGGAAATGCATTGGGCAAACATGGATGTCGCCTCCAGAGGACTGTTGGTGTTGTTCCAAATGCCTCGGCAAGGAACCCAACACGATTATCGAAATCAAGAGGACGACATCTTCAAACCGCAAGCAGTCTAAGCGAACCAGCTTTGTCACAGCCACGGTGCTGAACATTAATCAGACTTCGAAATTCGGCAAAGTCCAAGTCCAGTTTGCAGATGAGGCTGGATCTAGATCCGTCAATCTGTGCAACACACGATGGAGACTTCCGGGTAATAACGAAGAAGGAGTTTGCTACTTCAATGAACTGAATGAGATAGTCATGCTGAAAGAGCCCAAGAGTTGGAAGGCGATTCAGAAAATCGAAGATCCCTTCATCCGTCAGCGATGGAATGATGCTTGTGATGCTGAGATGCGAGGAATAAAAGAGGCTCACACCTACAAATTGGTTGATCGTCCCAGTGGAGTTCGATGCATACCACTTGTTTGGGTGTTCAAAATAAAGCAGCCTCTGGCCGGCGAAACAATTGGAAGGTTTAAGGCTCGTTGTTGTCTCCTGGGCAACATAATGCTTGCTTCAGACCAAGACTTCGCGAGTCCAACACCTCGACTATCCACGTTCAGATATCTTTTGAGCTATGCAGCTAAAACTGGTGCACATGTGTGGTCAGCAGACGTCGAGCAGGCCTTCTTAAATGCAGCGCCTGCTGAGCCAATCTACTGTACCTTTCCACCGGGATACGAAGATCCAAATGGGAAAGTGATGTTTCTGCTGAAGAACTTGTACGGCAGCACGACAGCTCCGTTTCAGTTCAACTGCTTACTGTCGAACAGCTTACTGTCACAGGGATTCACAGCGAATGAGTACGACTGCTGTCTATTCACAAAAACTGTTGATAACTCACTGATGATGGTGTTATGCTATGTGGACGACTCGGCGTCGGTCCACATCAGCGAGAAAACATTAGATGACTTCTATAAGCACTGTGAAACACCCGCTGGTGGTAACTTTCGCTTCGGTCATCTCGAACGATCGATCTCTCGATTCTTAGGATTTGACATCCAGCGAGATCCAAAGGGGTTCATCCTCACACAGACTCCGCTAATCGAGAAGATCTTCAGTTCGGCCAAGAAACACATGGCTCTCGGCACTCATGACGAGCCGACAACAACTCCGATTGCTAAGGACACTAAGCTCAACTCAGCAAAACCTGTTGCTGTGCATGCAATGACTGCGAGCACAAGAGAGTATCTGCTTGGGTTTCCTTATCGTGAGATTCTGGGCGGCATCGGTTATGTCGCCCTCGGCACTCGTCCGGACAGCTCATACAGCTACAAGTCACATGGCAGATGGTCTTCGAACTATGACGTCGACCACTGCATGTCTTTGCTGTCTTTTGTCCGCTATCTCTATCAGACCAAAGATCTTCCACTGATCATCTGCGGTACGGTTGGTCCGCTCATCGGCAAGTCCGATGCAGACTGGAACGGGACGGGTGAGGCGAAAAGCACTGGTGGATGGATTGTGTTTCACGGTGCTTCACCTCTCAGCTGGGCGGCTCGCAGTCTGACTGCATCAGCCCGGTCCACTGCTGAGGCGGAATTCATGGCAATAGCAAGTCTAACGGTTGAACTCGTGTACCTCAAGAGGCTTATTGAGAGTATCCACGGTCAACTTATGCCAGCAATTGGATTGTGTCCTCGAATCATGGACGAATCGGACATCGCATTACTCGGTCGCACACCAGTTCTTGATGACAGTGCTTTTGAAGTACTCCGTGCACAAGAGGGTGTTGGCTTGGATCTACCACCGCCAATAGTGATCTTCACTGATTCTCTGTCTGCCAAGGCAGTAGCGGAAAAGCTGTGGATCTCCGACCGAATGCGACACATTAAATACTCCATGTTCTTCATCAAGAGCTACATTGCATCGGGTGATATCAAGCTTGCTTATATCAAGGGCCCCGATCTTTGCACTGACATCATGACGAAGCCTTTTGGTGCGTCAACGTCTGCTAGAGGACAACAAATGGAGGGCTTCTTCAAACATCGCAAGGAAGTGCTAGGCCACACTCACTTTCGACCCATTTCGATTGGAGGGGGGAAACGAAAGTTGGTCTCAGCCGAATCTGCGACACTGTTGAAGGACTGATAATTTACAAGACTTGGTTCAAGTGATCGTTCTACGATCCACCAGGTCACTGCAAGTCATGGGGGGCTTCGGTACACCACACACCTACCTTTTGTCTTTTCGAAGCAAACTGGAGTTTGCTCCGTGGGGGGCAGTTGTGGGTACTTCGAAGTACATTAACTCTC
>CALGTP010000444.1 GCA_937902105.1 uncultured Actinomycetes bacterium | reverse complement strand
ATTAGGGGTAGGTTTCGGAACGTGGAGCGCACGAGACGCCATTGCTGTCCCTGCCTTCCCCCTTCGCCTGCCTGACCGGGGAGGCCTAGGTGGTTCTGGGAACTCTCGCGACATAGTGGAGCCTCTACCGAGGATACATCTTCATGTCGTCGCAGATGAGCTCCCATGAGAACCTACCCAAGCTACTGACTGAGCGCTTCGCCGGCCAGAGAGGGGTCGCTTTCACCAACTGGTCGAAAGCCTTCCTTGACGCGGCTGTCGGGAAGAACGACGAAGACGCAAGCTGGGCCGAGTGCCTGCTCGGCACCGACCCACAAGCTGGTCTGTCCGCGGTTCAGAACCGAAGGCGCTCTCAGAGACGGAGGGAGACCTATGCTGCCATTCTGCAGCACGTCTCCGACGAGTCACTCAAGGCGGTTATCCGAGCGGAGGCGGGACCGCAGGCGGCTAATGCCAACGATCGTCTTAACGGGCGCGTCGCGTGGCAGGTCCTAGTCCGTGAGTGCCAAGAGCCGGCGTCGGCTCTTCACGTCAACACCAAGATCCTTGAGTACCATGGCCTGACGATGGCAAAAGACGTTGGCATCTCGGAGTCGTCGATCACCGACTTCAACCGCCTGGTAGTGGACAAGAACGCGGATCTTCCCGCCGCCAACCGCTTCTCGGACGACTCTATGACGGAGAAGATCATCGGCGCGATCGTCTACCCGCCCGGGCTCGCCGTGGTTGCCGACGCTCTGCTGCAGTGTCCTGCAGCCAACAGGGACGCGCGCTTCTACGCACAACCAGTCCCCGCAGCAGGGGGTGGACCGGCGGTTCCAGGTGGATGGGATCGCCGTGCGGTCGTGCTCCACTTCGATGAGCTGTGGCGCGCCGCATTCAAGCGCGGCGAGCTGAAGTTCGCAGCACCAACGAGCCGTCCGGCTCGCCTCGGACCATCAAACCGCGCTGATGGGATGATGGCCGATGAGAGCGCGAATGAGGCTGAGCTCGATGACGGCTATGAGGCGCTATGCATCAACCGCCTCGATGATGCGTGCGCAGTCGCCACTACCCATCTCATCTGGAGTGCGTACCAGGGTGCCACGATCGATGAGCTGGCTGCGATTGCCGACGCACTCGATGAGGAAGTGGCGATGGCGGTCATGACAGCGCTCGAGCGAGAGCTGTGCTGCTTCAACTGCTTCGGGATGGGTCACAAGGAGGCCGATTGCCCGTCCCCCAAGGCGGACCGCTCCCAAGTCATCGATCGCATCATGGCGCTGATCTCGCGCATCAAGGATGCGCGGGCCAACGGTCGCCGTGGTCCCTTCTCTGGAAAGGGCCGTGGCGGACGTGGAGGACGTGGCGGACGTGGCCGTGGTGGCGGCTGGCGCGGCGGAGGGCGGGCCCCACCCCGCGCTGAGCCCACAACCGCCTCGGGCATGACTGCCGGAGCGGAAGGGGCCGACGAAAAAGCCGAGCATGCTCATAATGGCATGCAAAGTCCGGTACCGGTGCATGCGCATGGTGAGCATACCATTCGCTCCCCCAATGAAGCAGGGGCTGCGGCCGTCACCGAGAACGACCTCGACCAGTTCGATATCTTCGGCGAACCTACTGACCGCCCCCGGCCTGAGGAGGAGGCGCGGGCAGCTGAGCAAGCTGAAGTACCTCGTCCCCTTCAGCGGACGGTGGCAGCATGCGCCGGTGTCGCCATCGCCAGTATCATGATGGTTATGGTCATGTCCAGGCGCTGCCTCCCATCCCTTAGTCGCCTCGCCACCATCCTGGTCGTAGCCGGAGCGCAGACTGGGCATGCTCTCGCCCCGCCGTCGTTCCCGCAACCCCCGTTCGTCCAACGCCACACGGCCCCCGTGACGATGGCTGCTGCCGCCGCCATGGGTGCTGTGGCCGGTTCGCTGCTTAACCAGCACAACGGTACCGACGGCTTCGAGTCCAGCTTCCCCTTTGGCTGTACAAACCTCACTGCGCTCGCCTCCGACATCGCCTTCATGGGCGCTGACGCTCCCGCAGGGCTCCTGAGACCTAAATCAGCCCGTGATCGCCTCTCGAGCGGTCTCCTTATCGACACTGGCGCGACACGCCACATGGTCGACAACCTGCACAAGCTTAGCCGTGTCACCTCTACGGTCAACTCATATAACGTCCGCGTCGCAAATGGGTCTGTCATTCCTGCGACGCACGTCGGCGAGATGGATGTCGAGGTGATGGCCAAGTACATCCGCAAAGGCAATAAGATCGAAATGCGCCCGACGGTCATGCACCTTACTGATGTGCTGGTGGTCCCGGGGCTGAACACGGACCTATTCTCATGCAACGCTGCATTCTTAAACGATGGTATTCGGTCCTATTTCAACGATGAGCGCTATCTCGAGCTCGAGGACGGTGGCCGCGTACATTTTGCTGACGGCGGCGACGTGCGTAAGAACATCGTCCAGTACCACCGAGCCTGCGCAGCCACGACCATACCCAGGCGCGAGGCCCTCGTGCACCCCTTGCTCGCGCATTTCTCCCCTGACCGGCTCGAGCTTGCACGCGCCCGCATGCAACCTGGCATCGCGACACTCCCGTCGCACGCCGAGCTCCAGCATGCCTCCCGTGATTGCGAGTCCTGCGGCCTCGGCGGGGCACGAGCGCCGAATATCTCGCACGTACGCCCTCGTCAACCGTCGGGCAAAGGCCAGTTCAACGATTCCGTCCATGTCGACCTGTGCGGTCCATTTCCGCCCAGTGTCCACTCCGGCTTCAAGTATGTCATCGGTTTCGCCGACCGCGCCACACGTGAGGTTCACGTCTACTTCCTCGTCAACAAGACTGGCGAAGAAGTCCGTGCTGCCATTGAAACTTACGTCGCGGACCACGGAAAGGTGAAACAGTTTGTCTTCGACAACGGGGGTGAATTCACCGCTCGCACCGTGGACCAGCTCCTTAACGAGATCGTGACGAGTAGAAAATTCTCGGTGCCCTACACTCCCCAGCGCAACGGCCTCATCGAGCGGTTCTGGGGCACGCTCCTCCGCCAGACGCGGATCGTCCTGGCCCACTCGAACCATACCCAAGCCTTATGGCCCTTCGCGATGGAGCACGTAGTCGAGATACACAACAGCCTTCCCACGAGGGCTCTTGACCCGCCCATGTCCCCCTACGAGGCGCACACTGGGAAGCTCCCCTCACTCAAGCGTTTCTCCAAAGCCGTCTGGGGCTGTGACTGCATCGTGATGCTCCCGAACCCGGACAAGGGAGCGACCAAGCTATCACCTACGGGGGTGAAAGCAAACTACCTGGGGATAGACGTCCGGCGCAACGGTGAGTACTACTTCATACCATCGCTGAACAAGACGGTGTCGCTCGTGCGGGCCTACCAGTACTTCCCGACGCAGTTCACCCCGATCGTCAATGCCCCGACTCCACCAGTGGTTGGGCCCACGACAACCATCGGCAACTACCCGGTCGTGCCAGCGGCAGTCGCTCCGGGCAATAACCCAACAATCCCAACTGTGATGGCCGTCCCGATCAACATGTCGCCCAACCAGGCCTCGATGGCCGACCTGACCGACTACATCAATGTGCCGCTTCCCAAAGGGACCAACGTGTACAGCTCAAGCTTCGTCACGGACTGCTTCGTCGTGGACGCCGAGGCCGTAGTCTCCCGAGTCATGGACGCCCCGACGCACCACCGCGACATACTCGGCCGACCCGACGAAGATGAGTGGCTGAAGGCCGAGCTACGAGACTTTGAAGCGAAGATGCGCAACGGAGCCTTCGAGATCATGGACGCAGCCAAGCTCCCACCAGGCACCAAGACCCACAAGCTCAAGTTTGCCTACTCCAACAAGTGTGACCCAATCACCAAGGACCTGATCGAACGCCGAGCAAGGCTGGTAGCTCAAGGCTTTACCTTGCGTGAGGGTTACGAGTACACTGATACCTCCTGCGGGACAATGCGTGGGTCAAGCGTTCGGTGCCTCCTGTGCTGTGCGGCTATTGATGACCTTGATATCTTCTGCGGCGATGTTGAGAAGGCCTTCACTCAGGCACCGATCGACCACGATATCTATCTGGATCCTCCC
>CALGTP010000443.1 GCA_937902105.1 uncultured Actinomycetes bacterium | reverse complement strand
TCCTCGTCGTGGGGGCCTGTTCCGACGATGGCCGCCAGATGAAACTCCCCACGGACAATCAAAACGAGTCGATTATGACCACCACCTTGGCGCCGGATGATCAAGGCAGTTTTGACACTGCAGCACCGGACACTGATCTTGATGACCACGGTTCTGAGACAGAACTTTTTACTTCATGGTCCGACGGTTCCGATATCCCGATTGAACACACTTGTCTCGGTCTCGATCAGTCCCCCGCCCTGAATTGGACTGCGCCTCCAGTCGGCACTGTGTCACTAGCAATTATCCTCATCGACACCAGTAACACAACACAGAACCCCGCAGGATTTGTGCATTGGGTGATTGCCAATATTGACCCTTCGGTGACGTCGCTACTTGCTGGCGAAACTCCCATCGGAGCCGTTGTCGGGGCGAACGATTTCAACAATCCTGAGGTTCCCAGCATCGGCTATCGCGGCCCATGCCCACCAGCAGGTGAAACTCATACCTATGTCCTTGAGATGCACGCTCTGGACCAGATGCTGGATGCGCAATCAGGAGATTTTGCCCAAACTCTCTTGCAGGCCATTGATTACGCCACCATCGTGACCGCAAAAACCTCCGGCATCGTCACCGGCTAGGTCCTCCACCACCCTCCGCGTTGGAGCGACCACTGCGTGCCAAACTTGATCATCAGTTCACCGGATCAATCTCCCGAAATCGGCTTATACGAGACCGATGCTTCAGGTCGCTTGACCTTCGCCGACCAGCGATTTCGCCAACTCGCTCTCCAGGGTGGACCGATTCCACTTGCTCGAGCTCCTTGGGCCAATGCTCATCCAGAGAACCGTGCCAATGCAGAAGTTGCTTGGCGTCAGGCCCACGACACCTCATCGCCGATCGACATTCTCGTCGACATCAGCGATACGAATGGTCTCGTCCGCGCACTGCGATTTTTAGCCAATGCCCGTCTCGACGATGACGGCACGATCATTGGATATGTCGGTGTGGTGACTTTGTTGCCAACTAGTCAGATCGTCTTTCATCAAGATTCGGAGAAGTTGCTGGCGCTACTCGCAGATTCAGAGGACCCAAGCATCATCGCCGACTTTGCCGGCAATGTCATATACCGCAATACGGCAGCTGAGAATTTTGAGCAACTTGCGGTCTCTGTCGCCGATCAAATGCCACGCGAATTTGTTGCCACACCGGGTTCACGTTGGCGGGGCGAAGTGGCGCTTCGTGGCAGCGACAACGAACTCCACACCTTTGATGTTCAGACCTCCTGCAGTGAAGATCGGCTCACAATCTTGGCGCGTGATATCAGCGCTGCTTTGCGTCTGCAGGGTGAACTTGCGCACCTCGCCACCCATGATGCTCTGACTGGACTACCAAACCGCACACTTTTCGTGCGCAAACTTTCTGAAGCTATTGAACGATCCCGATCAGGCACATCAACGGTGTCTGTTTTCTTTCTAGATATCGACAAACTCAAAGATGTCAATGACAGTATCGGCCATGAAAACGGCGACTTGCTGATCACCACAATCGGCCGTCGTTTAGTCTCGGCAACCCGCCCCGGTGATCTTGTGGCACGCATCGGGGGCGACGAATTCGTTATTTTGTGCGAAGGCCTCACAGATGAAGAAGCGGCTCTTGATCTTGCCGAGCGCGTCCGTCAAGCAGTCACTGGTCGGATTTTGTTACAAGGTATTGAGGTCGTCACTGGTGCCAGTCTCGGCGTTGTCATGAGTCGTGGCGAAAGCGATGAGTCAAATTTGCTGGATGCCGCGATTGCCCTGATGCGCAACGCTGACACCGCCATGTATTACGCCAAAACGCGGGGTCGCTCGCGCTGCGAGTTATACACCGACAACATGCGCAATTCCGCCAAGGATCGCGCCATATTGTCCGCCTCGCTCGAGTTGGCCTTGGCTAATCACGAATTACATCTCGTCTATCAACCAGTTTTATCTCCCCATTCCCTCAGAGTTGTCGGCGCAGAAGCACTGTTGCGCTGGCGTCATCCCACGTTGGGGTTACTCACCCCCTCATCGTTCGTTGACTTAGCCGAAGAATCCGGAATGATCGTTCCGATTGGCGAATGGGTCGTGCGACAGGCTTGCGCAGATCTGCGTCAATGGCTCAATGAAAAGCGCGTTGACCGTCAATTCGTATTGCACGTCAATGTTTCCCCGCGCCAAGTTGGTGATTCCCGATTCGTGGAAAAAACATTAGCGGCGGTCAAGGATGCAGATCTTCAACCCCAACACATTGCTCTTGAGTTCAATGAAAAAATGCTGATTCAGGATTCTGGTTCGACGCTGCGAACATTACAGTCGATGAAGCGCTTCGGATTTCGTCTGTCGATAGATGATTTTGGTACCGGCTATTCGTCGCTGTCGCATTTGCGGGTATGCCCAGCCGATTTCCTCAAACTTGATGGCTCATTTGTTCGCTCACTGGGCGAGGACGAAAATGATGACCCGATCGTGCGTGGCATTATTCAATTGGCACATAGTTTGAATATGGCGGTGATCGCCGAATGGGTCACGACCGATGCCCAAATCTCTCGTTTGCGACTATTGGGCTGTGATCTCATGCAGGGTTATCGCATCGGGCGCCCCGTTGCTGCCAATGACTTCGGCATCTCAGCCACTACGGTTTGAGATACCACTATGTCTGATTTCGCACCTCCAGTTCTCCCCCGTTGTTATCGCCACTCAAATATGCCAACTGGGCGCTCGTGCACTCGTTGCGCCCGCCCAGCCTGCGGCGACTGCCTCCAGCCAGTAGCAATCGGTAGCAATTGCCCAGATTGCATTAAGGCCTCGCGCCCCGCTCCAACAGTGCGTGCTAAGGATTGGAATGCCACTCAACAGGCTTTAGTGACCCGAGTTCTCATAGCGATCAATGTGGCCATTTTTCTTTGGGTGCTCATTGGAGATAACAGCACCGCAGGATTCGGCAATCAAGTTTCATCACGCGAAGTTGATCTTGGTCTCAATAAGTTAATTTTGTCGTATAACCATGAGTGGTATCGCCTAGTGACATCAGGCTTTTTGCATTTCGGCATTCTGCACATTGCGATGAACATGTATCTGCTCTACCAGTTAGGAAAGATTCTTGAGGGCCCGCTAGGACGTCTGCGTTTCGGTCTGCTCTACTTCGCCTGCTTGCTGGGCGGATCTCTCGGCGTGATATTGATCAATGCAAACAGCACTGGACTGCATGGTGGAGCCTCTGGTGCGGTCTTCGGTCTCATGGGTGCAACAGCAATCAGCATGCATCGTCGCGGTATCAATATTTTTCAGACTGGCATTGGTGCAACCTTGATGATTAACTTGCTCCTGACTTTTACGATTCCAGGAATTTCAATTGGTGGGCACGTTGGAGGCATTCTTGCTGGCATCATCTGCGGCAGTGTGATGCTTGCGCCGCCGTCAAAACCACAGCCTTGGTGGCTGAGTTATCTCGCCCCACTAGTGGTGATTGTGGGCTCTCTCATTGCCAGCGTCATGCTTGTTGGCTAAACCAGCATTGTCCGCCTTACCCCTGCAGTAATTTTTGTTTGCGACTTCCCCTCGTCAATCTCGGCGCATACCCGCCGCGACAGGGAGGTCCCTCATGTCCCAATTCAATAACCAAGCACATTCCACCATTCCCAAATGCGGCGTTGATCCCATTTCATCGGCTCACATCGCTGCTCATCTAGGTCGCGCTTTGCAGGTCGCCTCGACTACCGATGACCTCATCGTCATTCCTCTTGACCCCGCTTATATCGGTCACGGTATTCTGCTCTTTGAGAGTGGCACCAACTACCTCAGTAACATTCGCGACATGCTTGAGGTTTGCCTTGACGCAGACGAAACTCCTTACGTTGTCATCTACTCAGTGCGTCAACACGACATCATGGACGAAGATGATCATCTCCAATACCAAATCGCCAACGCTTGGCTAGAGAGCAACGGCGTGCAACTTGTTGACTGGTTCGTGTTGACCAGCCGCAGTATTCGCAGTATCCCTGTCGAGTTCGGCGACCCTCATGAATGGCCCGATTGATCTCCTCAGAGGTCCCACTAAGTGATCTTCTTTAACGCTGTCGACCTTTACGAACCTTGAGGGCGATGGGCTTAACTTTGGAAGCCTCGCCAATCAACTGAGTACCGATCGCGCCGATTCCGATCGCTGTGCCAGCGACGATCAAGTTCACAATCCAAGAAGCCATGCCAAAAACCTACCTCACTCGCGCAACGCGTACCTCGTCAGGTAGTGAAATCAGTGTGCGCAACCGCAACCCGAGCCACAGCCTCCGCCAGAGCGAGGAGCGGGAGCAGGAGTCACGGATCCCGCCGCAGCACCTACTGAGGCAAAGACCGACAACAGACGAACGGCATTCTCATGACCATCTGGGCATGTGGCTGGGTCACCAGCCTCGGCCATGGGGCGACGAACTTCAAAAGTGGTCTCACATGTTCGGCAACGGAAGTCGTACGCAGGCATACCACTGAGTGTAGGCATCTGCTTGACTTATGTCATGGTTCAAAGTTCAACCGCTCCCAGCCTTTCGTCCACCCACCCCTCATCGTCCACTGACCTAGACACGCGTCTTGATGAAACCACGCAAACTGGTGAACCCATCAGCGCGCATATCGTCAAAGTTGAACCTGGAGAGAGCGCCCAAGCCAAGGTCATGGAAGCGCGCATTTATGGATCCCCATTGGAAGCCCTCTGTGGCCATGTTTGGGTTCCATCGCGCGATCCAAAAAAGTTGCCGATGTGCGAAGACTGCAAGTCCATTTACGAGATGTACCGCATGATGAATGATGGACTCAATGAGCAACCCACCGAGTGAACTGCGGATTCGTCAGGCAGTTCGCGCGCTCATCATCACCCCCGAGACCGAAGTTCTTTTAGTGCGCTTTGAGTTTCCCACTGGTACACGCTGGGCCTTACCGGGTGGCGGTCTTGATCCCGGCGAAGACCATGTCACAGCATTACGCCGAGAACTCATTGAGGAAGTCGGTTTACACCACGCCGATATCGGTCCGCATATTTGGACTCGAGAGCACCAAATCCCATTTATCAATGGCCAGTGGGATGGACAGCGTGAGCACATTCATCTTGTCAAGGTGCCATCAACTTTCGCACCCCAGCCGACATTGGATTGGCCAACTCTCAATGCCGAATATGTCTTTGAACTGCGCTGGTGGAAGTTCAACGAAATCGCCCAAGCATCTGAGACAACTTTTGCTCCCGCAAAACTCTTGCAACATATACAAAACATCGTCGAGCGAGGCGCGCCTACTCATCCCATCGACGTTGAGGTCTAGAGTTCACTCGTGCCCGATCTTCATTCCATCATTACTTTTGCTATTGCTTCGGTTGCTCTCTTACTGATTCCTGGACCAGCGGTTATCTATGTCCTCAATCGCAGCGTGTCGGATGGTCGAGAAGTTGGGCTTGCGGCGGTTGCAGGTCTTGAACTCGGAAACTTCGTTCACGTCATAGCAGCAACAGTTGGTCTGTCAGCCATCCTCGCAACATCAGCAACGGCATTCAATATCGTCAAACTTTTAGGTGCAAGTTATTTGATCTTTGTTGGTATTCGAACATTGCTACGTCAGCCACAGCAGATCGCCAGTGATTCGACATCTGTTTCCCCGCGTCGCTCATTTACCCAAGGAATCATTGTAAATACCTTGAACCCCAAAGTCGCCTTGTTCTTTTTGTCGTATCTTCCGCAATTCATTGATGCTGATAAGGGAGCTGCCTGGTCCCAAGCCCTGGTCTTAGGGAGTACCTTCGTATTCATTGGCTGTCTCACCGATGGCATGTACGCCCTCACAGCAAGTGCTTTACGGGGAGTGTTGCTGAAAGGACGCACACTGCCCTTTGTTCAGCGCTATGTGGCTGGCACAGTGTTCGTCGCCCTTGGCATAGTTGCTGCTACTACTTCTCCTTCAGCATCAAAATAGTTTTATCTGAAGTTTCGGCTACCCGTTGTCGCTGGAACCGTTAACGGGGCGATCACTTCGGCGATGATATTGACCACTCCTTCCACACGTTCTAAACGTCCGCGAATGAGTAGAGCTCCAGCCCCACGAGCCACGGCGCGAAATCTCTTCCAACATCCAACAGAAACAATGACATTCATCAGTCCAGTCTCATCTTCAAGACTGATAAAGGTAACGCCCTGTGCCGTACCTGGTCGTTGGCGATGGGTCACTAGACCAGCGACCCACACCTTGGTTTGCTCAACGATCAGTAATTGATCTGCAGGTGTTACCCCCATCTCGTGAAGTTGCTCGCGCAAAAACTTTGTGGGATGCCCAGTTGGCGAAATACCCGTAGCCCAAATATCAGCTATCGCTACTTCAATTGGCTCCATACCTGGCAACGTTGGGGCCTGCGTGCCTGTCGCTAGACCCGGCAAACGATCACGACGTGATTGGGTGGCAGCACCTACAGCCCATAATGCGGAGCGTCTCTCAAGACCGAAACATTCGCCGAATAAACCACCAGTGGCCATCGCTTCAAGTTGCGACAATGTCAGATCATCAACTCGTCGCACCAAATCTTCGACATCCACATAATTGCCATTCAATGAACACTCATTTTCTATCTCTTGCGCCAACTCAACACCAAGACCGCGTACCGAACTTATGCCCAATCGCACTGCGAAACCTCCATGGCTTTGCCCGCATTCTTCTAATCTCGCATCTGAGCCAGAAGCCAGAAGATCGGGGGTGCGCACCACTACTCCGTGTCGACGCGCATCTTGGGCTAGAGAATGTGGACTCCAAAAACCCATTGGCTGAGCATTCAGTAAGCCAGCGTAAAAAGATGCTGGCTCATGCAACTTCAACCACGCCGATGAGTAGACCAAATACGCAAAAGAAACCGAATGACTTTCTGGAAATCCATAACTTGCAAAGGCCGCCATCTTGTCAAAGATCTCATCAGCAATAGCGCCAACAATCCCCCGTTGCGCCATACCGTCATAAAGTTGCTGGCGTAACATCGCCATCCGTTTCTGACTGCGCTTTGATCCCATTGCCTGACGCAACTGATCGGCTTGAGAAGGCGTAAAACCAGCAATATCTATGGCCATCTGCATTAGTTGTTCTTGAAATAACGGGATACCTAAAGTTTTACCGAGGCTATTTTCTAATAACGGATGTAGATACGTTATTGCTTCTTGCCCATTGCGACGACGAATATATGGATGCACCGAGCCACCCTGAATCGGTCCCGGACGAATCAGTGCCACTTCGACGACGAGGTCATAAAAGCGCCTCGGTTTTAGTCGTGGCAAGGTCGCCATTTGCGCGCGTGACTCAATTTGAAAAACTCCAACCGTGTCGGCGCGACACAACATGGTGTACACATCATCGTCTTGAGGCAAAGTCGCCAAATCAATCGTCACCCCTTTGTGTTCTTGCACTAGATCAACAGCACCATGTAACGCCGACAACATTCCCAGCCCAAGTAAATCAAACTTCACTAAACCAGCTGCCGCACAGTCCTCTTTATCCCATTGCAAAACACTGCGATCTTTCATTCGTCCCCATTCCACTGGACATACTTCAATCACTGGACGATCACAAATCACCATTCCTCCGGAGTGGATGCCCAAATGTCGCGGCGCATCTTCAATTTCAGCGGCAAGTTCCAGAACGAGGGGCGGGATATTGTGATCTGGGCGACCATCTGGACCCGTGTCGGCGGCATCTGTCTGAATAGTGCGCCACATATCAATCTGTTTCGCCCATGCATCTTGCTGACCTGGGGCATATCCAAGTGCACGTGCCATATCGCGCACCGCTGAGCGCGCCCGATAAGTAATCACATTGGCTACTTGTGCAGTGTGATGGCGACCATAACGTTGAAAGACATATTGAATGACTTCTTCGCGACGACCACTCTCAATATCAAGATCAATATCTGGTGGACCATCACGGTCGGGCGAAAGAAAGCGCTCAAATAGTAAGCCCAAGGACACCGCATCAGCCTTAGTGATACCCAGCGAATAACACACTGCGCTATTGGCCGCACTTCCGCGGCCTTGACAATAGATATCGGCTTGCAAACAAAACTGCACAATGTCCCAAACGACTAGAAAATAACCAGCAAAGCCGAGTTGTTCAACAACTGCAAGTTCATGATCAATGGTGCGCCAGGCGCGCGCTCTGATGCTCAAATCTTCACCCGCGTGCGGACGCTCTCCGTAACGGCGAGTTGCGCCAACTTGAGTGAGTTGGCGAAGAAACTGCATCTCATCAAGACCATCGGGGCATGGGTAAGGCGGCAACTTGGGCGCCACCAATGCGAGATCGAAAGCCGCTGCCGAGGCAATCTCTGCGGTCAATTCAACGGCACCCGGATAACGCGCGAAGTGTCGTGATTGTTCGGCTCCACTACGTAAATGAGCAGTCGCTGCAGCCGGTAAATGGATATCGACCTCGCTGAGGCTGCATCGCTGATTGACGGCTGCCATTGCAGTGGCAAGACGACGCGCTGATGGAGTTGCGTAATACACATTGTTCGTCGCCACACAGGACACATCACAGCGGGCTGCCAACTCAACAAGGGCGTCGTTGCGCGCTGAGTCCAGTGGATCACCATGATTCCATAGCTCAACTAACACCCGATCGCGTCCGAAGGCAGCGACCAGTCGTTGCAACTCACGTAATGCTGCGTTCGGACCAAGTTGCATCAGCGTTGCTGGTACGACACCTTGTTGACAACCGGTGAGCACCCACCAATGGCCGCTCGCACTATCGCTCAAGTCATCGAGCGTGCAACGTGGGTCACCTTTACTGCCTGCCAATTGCGCCAGACTCAAAGCCCGCGACAACCGAGCGTAGCCAGGCTGTCCATCTGCCAAAATCACCAAACTGTGCGTCGAGTCCGCTGACTGAACTGTTACTTCGCTACCGAACACGGTCGGCAAACCAATACTGCGTGCCGCTTCAGAAAAACGCACAACGCCGTACAGACCATTGAAATCGGTGAGGGCTAAAGCCGTCAGTCCTAGGCGTTGGGCCTCATCAGCGAGTTCTTCAGGGTGCGACGAGCCAGCCAGAAAGGAGAAATTGGAGTGGCAATGGAGTTCGGCATAGGCAACCATGTCTGCAGACTACCGAACATATGTTCGTAAGCGCAAACGCCCTCT
>CALGTP010000442.1 GCA_937902105.1 uncultured Actinomycetes bacterium | reverse complement strand
CCTCGGCTAAACGCCGCCTCGAGCGAATCAACCACCAAAATCAGGGTGGAATCGCTCCCAACAGGAATTGTTTCTTTGATCAAGACGATGTCGATCATGCCATTGGGTGGAGATGAGGAGAATTGAACTCCTGGCCTCTACGATGCGAACGTAGCGCTCTGCCAACTGAGCTACACCCCCGAAGGTGTCACAACTCTAGCGAGAAATGTGAGCCCCCAGTTAGGCGGCGCGAACCCAGTCACGAGGGTTAGACCGTGGTGAACTTGAATACTGACGCATCTGAGAGAGTTTGTAGCAAAAGCCAGCCAAAGACATGGCGCTCAAGACGAAGATGTAGATAAAGAAATCGCTCTTCGTGGTGAAGGCGATAAAGGCTGACCCCATGGTGACAAGCCCCAAAGAAACTAAAACATTTTGCCGACGCTGACGCAACATCGTTTGACGACTGAGGCGATGACGATCAGAAGTGGCGTAACCATGCTGGGCCCACTGACCGCGCTGAGCGATGCCGGGCGAGGGAGCCAAAGGTCGCGACATTGAACGCATTGGCGAACCATGGCGCAGAGAATCCGATCGCTGCAGGGTGTTTAACTGACGGCGAAAGTCGATCACGGATGAGCCAGGACGGCTATCTTGACGGCCACGCAATAATGGCGGTACGAGAACTGCACCCCAAGCGGCGACGATGATCAGCAAAATGATCTTGCCCATTTCATTGTCCTCCCCTCTGTTTCCTTGCTTGTGTTGTTCACAAACTGTTTGACTGACCACACGACCTGTAAAACCTTGACCACCGAAGCGATCTCGACTCCCTAGGCAATCTGCTTCATTACAGTTTTACAACATTTGTGACGGACGGAGCAACATTTGAGCAGATTTCTCATGATTTTAGTGACCGTGGGCACACAGTCCGCAGGGGGTTTCAGGGCCAGAATCACCATCTCAAAGTGCCAAACAGGTCCTCAAATCTCTCGACGATAGGGACCTGACTTCCCACCTGTTTTCTCCCACAGAGCAATTTCCCCAATAATCATTGACTTATCGATGGCTTTACACATGTCGTAGATCGTTAAAGCCGCCGCCGAACAGGCGTGCAAGGCTTCCATCTCGACTCCCGTTGGACCGGTCACCTCGACTTCTGCCTGAATTGCTACATGATCTGCGAGGACCTCAAAGTTCACCGAAATACTGCTGAGCATTAACGGGTGACACAGCGGGATGATGTCCGAAGTTTTCTTCGCTGCCTGAATACCCGCGATGCGGGCCACCCCCAGGACATCACCCTTCTTCAGACTCTGGGCGGAGATGGCATCTGCCGTCGTTGGAGCCATAAAAATCTTCCCGCGGGCAACGGCACGCCGATGGGTCGATTCTTTGGGACCCACATCCACCATCCGTGCCTCACCGTTCTGATCAAGATGGGTGAAGCCGAGTTGGTTTTTCGGATCGTTGATTTGATCACTCACATCCTTGAGCGTATCTCGCTCACACGGCTCACGAGTCGGGAGTCACGCCCGCCCGATAGCTCAAAAGCATCTCGCTCGCACCACGATCAAGGTGTGAGATCGGACAAAAAGTGAAGGTGATGACCCAGCAGTGGCGGGATCTTCTCTTTGCCCACTGGTCCTACGAGCCAGACGTCGTGCAGCGCTTGCTTCCCGACGGGGTGGAACTTGACACTTTTGAAGGACGCGCCTACGTGGCCCTGGTCCCCTTCAATATGCGTCATTTGCGTGTGCGATATCTTCCCCCGATCCCGACAACTGCCAACTTCGCCGAGATCAATGTCCGAACCTATGTGATTTCTCAAGGCCGCCCAGCAGTGTGGTTCTTCTCCCTTGACACCCCGCAGTTGTTGCCAACAGCCGTGGCGCGCACTGCTTTCAAACTCCCCTACTGCTATGCCAAGGCGGCCGTGAATTTGTCAGGTACTGGTCCAGGTGCAGTGCTCACAAGTTCTGTTGAACGGCGCTGGCCGACACAAGGCCGATCGTCCATTGCGGTACGCGTTGGCCAACCTTTGACTCCTGGACCGTTGGAAGACTTTCTTACCGCGCGGTGGGGTTTGGTGTCGGCTTCTCGGGGCAACAAGCTGTGGTACGGACCCGTTGAACATGAGCCATGGCCGTTACACAGCGCCGAGTTATTGCACTTGGACGACAACCTAGTCACCGCCGCTGGATTACCTGCTCCGATTGGCGAGCCGCATCTGATGTTCAGCCCAGGAGTCAACACCACGATTCATTCACTGCAAAGACTGAACCGAGCGATGTCATAGCCACCAAAATGTCATAGCCACCAAAATGTCCTAGCCACCGATTTGAGACATTGAGCGCTTCGGCCGAATGAAGTTCACCTGATTGATCTGGTGCCCGGCCCACTTCGTTCCAACAGCCATCGCCACTTGCGCGGCCACAGTTGCATCGTCAGCACCAGAGCGCATTAGATCGCGCAAGTCAAACTCAGTCGTCGAAAACAGGCAAGTCCTGAACTGACCATCGGCAGTCAGACGCACCCGATCACAATCCCCACAGAAGGGCTTGGTCACGCTCGGGATCACACCAACTGTTCCGACTCCGTCGAGATAGCGCCAACGATCCGCCGGCGCGGCGCCGCGCGCTGGCACCAATTCAAGAGGATGCACAGCAGCAATACGCTCGACAATTTCGTCTTGACTGACGACCTTGTCATTCATCCAGTGACCCTCAGCGTCAAGAGGCATGAACTCAATGAAGCGCACCTCAACACCCTTATCGCGTCCGAACTCAGCAAGATCGAGGATCTCATCATCATTGACACCGCGTTCAATCACTGCATTGATCTTGACGCTAGAGAATCCTGCGTGGCGGGCTGCTTCGATACCTGCCAACACTCGCGCTAATTCATCACGACGTGTCATCGTTTCAAACTTTTTCCGATCAAGAGTGTCCAAACTAATATTGATGCGGGCGATACCAGCAAGACGCAACTCATCGACACAATTCACCAAGGTTGCACCATTGGTCGTGATTGCTAGGTCAATGGGTTGGCCCGCCAATGGCGAGGCCGAATCGGCGGGTACGACGAGGGCCGCCAACTTACTGACTAAGACTGGCAAGTGGGCGCGCATCGTGGGTTCACCGCCGGTGAGACGAATACCGTCAACTCCGTAGTGTTCGACAACGATTCGTGCGAGACGTTCAATTTCTTCAAAACTCAGGACTTCTGCTTTTGGCAACCACACCATGCCCTCGGCCGGCATGCAATAAGTGCAGCGAAAGTTGCAGCGGTCAGTCACCGAAATTCGTAGATCGCGAATCGTGCGCCCATACGGATCAACAAGATCTCGTACGACAGGTGTGGCGCTCATGTTCTTAGGATACGAGAAAAATGGTCGGTACCTCGCCCCCAACCGCTATACCATCACCATTGGGGACGATTGCTAAGGCATTTGCCAAGGCGCTAGCAGCCAACTGGTGACTGCCCTGAGAGCGAACTGAGTCAATATGCAGGCGTCCATCATCTTTGAATTGGGCGATAACTCTTTGATAGTGCACTTTGCCGTCGGGTGAGCGGGGTAAGACACTGTCGGCGATCGCCAAGATCGTGGCGCGGTCCCAAGCCGCAGGTGAGTGCCCAGCCATCATTCGCAAAGTTGGACGAGCCAACAGTTCAAAACTCACGAGAGAACTCACTGGATTGCCTGGTAAACCAAAAACTGGAATCTCGCGTCCTGTCGTGGACTTCAGCAAACCGAAAGCAAAAGGCTTAGCGGGTTTTATTGCCAACTGCATCCAACGCATCTCGGCGATCCGCGAGAGCACACTTTTAACAACGTCATAATCGCCCATACTCACGCCACCACTTGTGACGATGGCATCACACTCTTCGGCGGCTTGACGCAAAACACGCTCAAGGACTTCTTCGTCGTCAACAACTATGCCGTAGTCAACGGCCTGCGCTCCAGCAGCATTGACCATGCCCAACAACATCGTGCGATTGCTCTCACGAATCTGACCTGGCGCCAAAACTGAACCATCGTCAATGAGTTCATCCCCCGTTGACAGCACGCAGACGCGCACTGCGGGAAACACCAGTGGCTGACGACAATTGATACTGGCTAAGACCCCAGCCACTGATGGGCGAATTTCGGTGCGCGTATGAAACACCATGTCACCACTGTGCACATCATCGCCCACGCCACGAATGGCATCGCCAGTACGAGCAGCGCGAAAAATCTTCACCATTTGGCTGCCGTCAAAAAGTTTTCGCTGCCCAGTGAATTCTGTGTCCTCAACCATCACCACGCAATCGGCGCCAGTCGGCATTGGTGCTCCAGTCATGATTCGAATTGCTTGCCCCGCACCGAGAGCGACGAGTGGCGCTGCGCCAGCAGCTACCTCACCAACGACGCCAAGTGACACTGGGGCGTCCTTGCTCGCAACCTCAACATCGCAGGCCCGCACCGCGTAACCGTCGACGGCGGAATTGGAAAATGGTGGCACATCTTCAGCGGACATGACATCTTGCGCCAAGACATAACCAGTAGCCCGAGCCAGGTCGATGCGTAGCGGTTCACCGACTGAGCATGAGCCCAGAACGAACTCACGAGCCTCCTCAATGGAGATCAAAGGTTTCACAGAATCAGGCGACACGAATCAAACGGTACAACACGCGGTCAATGTCGGAGTGGGCGAAGTTCACATCTGCTGGCACACTCTTGTGATGAGTAGCGATGCCGGACACGTGCGAGACATTCCTCGCAACGGCCTTTCGGCGACCTGGCACAGCACCGATGGGCTCACCATCGAGACTCTGGGTCTGAGTTTTGAGAATGAATCATGGACAGTTGAGGGATTTATCGGCGGGGTTGACATCCAATATGTGATGCGCTTGTCCGCCACCTGGGAGTTACAACAGATGCTGTTATTCCGCGATCTCGATGAACCCGACTTGTGGTTAGCCAATGACGGAGGTGGCAGATGGGGCGAAGTCAATGGTTCACACATTCGTGAACTTGGAGGATGTCAGGACATTGATGTGCGCGGCAGTTCTTTCACCCGCACCATGGGCATTCGTCGATTAGCAATTGATCTGGGCACAGTGACGCGTGTCGATACCGCCGTCGTCAACCCTGAAACCCTCGGTGTCACTCGGTCAACTTTGAGCTACACCCGAGTTGGAACTCGTTCATGGTCAATTGATCGCGATGACGATCATGGCAATCACCAGTTTGATGTCGACGAATACGGATTACCGCTCGACATTCCTGGACATTTTCAACGCATGATTTAACGGCATGTTTAAATCTGTGTTCGCAGCCATTCGCGCACTGATCCGCCAAATTCAGGGTGTTGTAATCCTGCTTCGATGACAGCCTCAAGCCAACCCAGCGGATTCCCAATATCACGTCGTCCGATGTTGGAGATCACACCACGTAACGGGGTCACATCTGCCTGCGCCGACATCGCATCGGTCAGCAACACTTCGCCATTTAGACCAGGTTCCAAAGCATCCAACAAGTCAAAAATATCTGGCATGAGCGCGTAGCGCCCGATAATGGCCAGATCACTCGGAGCATCTGCCAAGTTGGGCTTTTCGATGACATTGGTAAATGGCAAAGACTCAATGCCATCCGCAGTTGACATTGGACCGACTGGGGTGACAATTCCATAGCGGAATAAATCCGCAGTTGGCATCTGTTTGAGAGCCGCGGATCCCACGCCAGTGGATTGTGTCAGCGTGGCTAAATCTTGCAATAAAGATGAATCAGACATCAGTTCATCGGGCAACATCACAAAGAAGGCTTCATCGCCGACGGCTTCACGAGCGCAGGCCACTGCGTGCCCTAAACCGCGAGGCTGATCCTGATAAGCGAAAGAAACTCGTACATCTTGGCGATAACGCCGCAATTGATCAGCCAATACCCCCCGACCCTGTTTTTCAAGGCTCGACTCCACACCAAGATCGGTAGCGAAATAGTTCTCAATAGCTGGTTTAGCGTGACTCGTGACAATCACGAGATGGTCAACCCCCGCCCCAAGGGCTTCGTCGATGATCAACTGCAGGGCTGGTCGATCAAGAATGGGCAGCAATTCCTTGGGTACAGACTTGGTCGCCGGCAACATGCGGGTGCCCTGGCCGGCCGCTGGAATAACTGCAGTATGGATCCGTGGGGTGATCGCCATGCTCCGACTCTAGACTTTGGACTTCGGAGACACCCCCCCATGCCTACTTACGTTTACAAATTTACTGATACCGAAGAGACTATTGAAGTCCACCAGGCCTTCACAGAGGATGCTTTGACGCAGTACCCGCATCCCTCCGATGGCACCGTTCGCCCCGTCAAAAAGGTTTTCCAACCAGTCGGCGTGACCTTCAAGGGTGGCGGCTTTTATAAAACAGATAGCCGTGGTGGTTCGGCTAGTACGACACCAGCGGCGACGACAAGTGCTGATTCAGGTTCGTCGACTTCTGAATCAACCGCTGCTCCTGCAGCAACTCCCGCTCCACCGGCCACCACTTCTGCGACATCCACACCGTCGTCAACGCCAGCGGCTTCAACGACGCCCTAATCGCCAAAAACGATTATCGCCACGCTGAGGCAGCGATGATGACCACAGCCACACCAGCGGCGAGGCGATAGATCACAAAGGCATTGAATGTTTGAGTTTTAATCAGACGCAATAAGCCTGCTACTGCCAGCCAGCCCGATAATCCTGCGGTCACAACTCCGATCAGCATCGGCATCGCAAGACCCTCTGGGACTCCGTCTTTGAATAACTTCGTCAATTTCACGAATACTGCGCCGGCAGTGACAGGAATACTCAAGAGAAATGAAAAACGCACCGCCGAGTCACGATCAAAACCTAACAATCGTGCCGCTGAGATACTGATTCCCGAACGCGAGGTTCCAGGGTTGAGTGCCAAAACTTGCGCCATTCCAATCAAGCCTGCGTCGCGTCGCGACATCTGAGAAAAGTCTCGCTCTCCAGGGCGTCGATCCGCCCATGCTAAGACCACCGCAAAAACCATGAGCGAAACACCAATGATGACTGGCTTACCCAAGTTTTCATCCACCCAATTTCCAAAGATTGCGCCGAACAATGCTGCAGGAATACTGGCCACAACCAACAACCATGCCAGGCGACCCTCGGGAGTACCGGGGCGTTGACGTTGAAAAACCATTCGCAGACCTTCTTGGATGTACTTCACAAGATCATGGCGAAAATAGCCCACGACGGCGATCAAAGTCCCGAGGTGAAGAGCAACATCAAAGGCTTTTTCCACTGAAACATCAGCAAAATCATTCCAACCCATGAGCCATGGAACGAGCAACAAGTGACCACTTGATGAGACTGGCAAAAACTCGGTAAGTCCCTGAACGAGTCCAAGAACTATGGCGTGAAAAATCGGCATGAATACTGTTTAGTCCCTCAGGCGCCGCTCATGGTGACGTCATGAATCACCAGAGACACACCTGTAGCACTCATCGGCAACCATTCGAGGTCTCCCCCGACTTCAGCAATGTCGATCAACATTCGTTGCAATGTTGAGGCAATCGTGAACTCACGCACAGGCGCACCCAATGTTCCATTCTTGATCAACAGGCCAGCAGCCCCAGTACTGAAGTCGCCTGACACAGAGTTCACACCCGAGTGCAAACCCTGCACCTGCTGAATCAAAATTCCATCATCAATGCCAGCCACGATCTCGGCTTGACTACGCGTGCCGGGCAGAATCTGCAATGCCAAACACCCAGCGCCTGAACCGCCACGACTTCCGTTTCCGGTTGTCGGCAAACCCATACGACGGGCAGAATAAGAACTCTGCACAAACTTTGATAACACGCCGTCTTGAATCAACACATTGCGTCGTGCTGCCAGTCCTTCACCATCAATATCGGTGGCCGTATAAGCAAGCGGATTCGTGGGATCATCAACGAGAGTGAGTAGCGAACTGGCCACTGTTTCTCCCATGCGGTGTGCAAATAAACTTCGTCCCTTGACAACACTCTCGCCGTTCAACGTTCCGCCAATAATGCTCAAGAATTGTGCCGTCACAAATGGATCAAGAACAACCGTGACACGGCGACTGTCCGGTTTGGTCGCTCCAAGTAATCGTGTCGCACGATCAACGGCCTCACGAGCGGCACGCTCGATATCTAGTTCGTCAACATTGCGACCCACAGCGAAACCAAAACCTGTTTGCGTTTCATTACCATCATCCGCCAAGGTTCCGACGCTGAGATAGCAACCATTTTCCCGACCAGCAACGCGGATACCAGTTGTCGTTGCGACTGCCGCTTCGCCGGCAGCATCGGAATAATTTGAATCATCGACGCGAATACGCGAATCGCCTGCGAGTGTCAACTTCTCCAACAATTTCGCTAATTCAATCTTGCGTTGCGTCGTCGTGCGTTCCAAAGAATCGTTCCACAAACTTTGCGGCACAACCGCCACCCCATCAGGTTCAGCAAGTCCTGCCCATTCATCGGGTTCGCCATAACCTAAATTGTCGCGCGCCTCAGCGAGGACTTCGGCAATTTCTGAGGCATCTAAAGTTCCGCAGGAAGAAGTTCCAGTTCGCCCATCGCGAATCACGCGAATGCCGATGCTTTCACTTTGTGCGGAAACAAAATGCTCAACTTCGCCTTCATAAACACGGATCTCGGTTGAGAGGCCACGACTGACATAGGCCTCAACTTGTTCTCCTGGGGCAGCCATCGCCACAACTCGTTCGGCAATGACTAATAATTCTGCGCTGCGATCCGGACTACTCATGAAGCAGTTCCACCAATCGTCATTGACTTCACGCGCAATGTGGGTTGGCCATCGCCAACAGGAACTCCTTGCCCATCTTTGCCGCATGTTCCAGGGTTCCCCATCGCAAAGTCATTACCCAAACGATCAATGTCACGCAACACTTGGGGACCATTGCCGATCAGGTTTCCTTCGCGCAAAGGTTCGGTGATCTCACCATTTTCAATGAGATATGCCTCGGTCATTCCAAAGACAAAATCACCCGTTGCAGTGTTCACACTTCCGCCCCCAAGGTGCGCAACGTAGACGCCATTGGCGGTGTCTTTAATGATCTCGGCAGGGTTTTCTTCACCGTTCAAGACATATGTGTTGGTCATTCGCACCATTGGCAAATCTTTATAGGACTGTCGTCGACCATTACCGCTTTG
>CALGTP010000441.1 GCA_937902105.1 uncultured Actinomycetes bacterium | reverse complement strand
CAACGACTGCGCCAGATGGCGAGCGTAGATTTTGCCGATCCGGATATGGTCGCCGTCTTCGATCAAGACTTTCGTCAAGGCGAAGGCGAGGCCGTATACGCGGTAGTAGTAGCGCTTGAGAAACAGCACGCCACCAGACTGGTAGTTTACTGCGGTGCCGTCGGGCAGCTCAGGAGCCGCGCCGAAGCCGAAGAGCACAGGCTCTTCGTGATAATTACGAGGGATGCCCTGTTGCTCTTTGAAGACCTGCATGCACTCGTCGTCACGCTGGTCGTAGATGCCGTCGAACTCTTCGTTGAGGATTGGCTCAACGATGGAGCGGAAGTCAGTACTCCGCATTGGGACTGCCATGTGAGTTGCTCCTCTTAGTAGGCGACGATGTCAGCTACATCCTGGTGCTCGGCGATCTTGACGAGCACGTTGGTGTAGGTGTCACCGATGGCGTTGTTGGGTTCGGTTCCGAAGCCGATGATGCGAAGCCCGGCACTACCCGAGTTTGTCATCGTTGTTGACATGGACATGGTCGAGAGGCCGGTCGTCGTGCTGCCCGCCGTCGCCGTGCCCCAATCCGCTTGGCTGCCGACGTCCGCTTGGACGACGCTGCCTGCGCTTTGGATTTCGTAGACGATGGACGGCTCGCGCGTGACCCAGCAGTCGATGACGGTGCCCGTCAAGGCTGCTGTGTTGGCGACCCATTGGTTTGACACGATGGGTCGGCCGCTCACGTCGATGTACGAGCAGCCCATGAACACGCCAATGCAGCGCTCACCGGCGGCGGCGAGTTCAATCGTTCCGTTCGTCCCGATCTTCACCGGGGCGTACTGAAGGATGCTGGTGTTGTAGGCGGAGGCGATGCTCTGAGCCTCGGGACGGATAGTCCCGCTTTCACTCAGAACAGGCCGGAGCCCGAATGGAGTTGCAGTCGTGGGCATATCTTATGCTCCTGAACTAGGTTTCGTTAAGCGAACCGTGGGGCCCGCTGGTGACGTTGCTCGCGCAGCGCCTTCATCCCGTCGCCCTCGATTAACCTGCCGCCGGATCGCTCCGCCTCCTCGCCAATACTGTCAAGGTTCGAGGTGAGCTTACCATCTTCGTTGAGCGGGGCGTTGTGATGCGCCTCGGCCATGAACATCTGGTAGAGCTCATCTGGCACCTTGTAGGCCAGCATCTCGTTGACGCCGATCATCCCGGCGAACTCGCCAGCCTTGAGCGTCATGTGAGTAAAGCCCGGAATGTCATCCTGCGTGACTGGGACGTACCCCAGCCGTGTGCGCCACTGGATGCTGTCCGATTGGTTGGTGGTGGAGAGCCAGCAAACATGGAAACCGGGGATTGATGGGAGGTCCGGTAGCCGGGCTTGCATGTACTGCGTGCGGTACAGCTCTAGGCGCTGCGCATCAGACAACGTGCGTTCCTCAGTGGCACCGAGCCGCTGGTCGCGCTGCTCGCGATCCGCCGAGGGATCGCGCTCGGTACGGAAGTCCATACCGTCATCGTCATCTTCGTCAGGACGAAGCTGTTGTGCCGCAGTGTATTTCGATTTGTTGGTAGACATGCGCCTGCTCCTATTAGCGTGCGGACTGATTGCGGTCGTATTCTGCAAAACGCTTCAGAACACTATTGCGAATTTTGGGGTCGTCCCACTGGCCAGCTTCCTTCATCGCGTCGATGCGGGCCTGTGAAACAAATATCTGTTGGCTGCGCCCAGCGGACGGGCCCTTGGATGCGCGGGTGACACCGCTCGGCGGGGTTCGCCGACCGGTAGACTTGCGCTCGGTTACGAGGTCCCCGTCATCTTGGGCCGAGTTGAGGCGGCTCTCGAGTTCTTGCCAGTACGCCGCAGTCGACGGGTCGTATCCGTCTGCCGCGACCTGTGCGTCGATCTCGCGGGTAACCTGCGTCGCGTCCGCATCCTTGCCGTACCACGGGTTGCGCGACTGGAAGCGCTGCGTGTTCTCGCGAACGATGCGCAGCTTCTCCTCCTGGCTGACGCCGGGTCGCACGGTCTGTGCTTCGGTGGTGAGACCTTGCCTTGCCGCCGTCAGCTCGGCGTGCTCGCGTGCCGCCGCGTCGCGGATGCGCTGGAGGCGCACATGCGCCTCGCCTTCACCTTTGGACACGGCCTCGGCCATAAGCTCTTCGGCTTCGCTGTAGCGGCGCTGCGCGTCGAGCAGGCGCTCCTCGATTGCCCACACGTCGCGTCGCGTGCCGCCGTCGCGTAGCTTGGCGACCTCAGCCTTCAGCTCGCCCAGTTCCTTGCGGCTCTGGGCCAGCTCGCGTTCGCTGCGTGCCTGCGCCGCCTTCTGGATCATACGCCGATACGCTGGCGTGCCCTTCTTCGGCGGCCCCTTCGGCCTGTCCAACTCGTTGGCGGTGGTGCTGTCTTCGTCGTCGTCTTCGGAGCGCGTCTGCGCCCCCGCTGCGGCGGCGTCTTTGGTACGCGCGGTCTGCTCGCCCGCGTCGTCGTCTCCGACTTCGATGGTTACAAGCTCACCCTCCGCTTCGGGGGTGGCCTTGTCGTCGTCGATGTCGTCCTTCTCGGTCAGTGTGTCAGTAGCCATTATTCATCTCCTTGCTAGATGAACGCTTTGACGAGGCGCGGGTCACAGGTGACCTCGCCAATCAAATCGGTGTCGTTGAACATCACGAAGAGGGCGGTCTCGCCTTGGTCGCCGACCGGAACCTCCCACTTGTCGCCGCCGTACTTGCTCGTGCGAACGAACATTCCCGGCTGCGCCCACTCACCCTCGGGCCACGGCTGCAAGGTCTTGCGGTCGTGGAACGCAACGGGGCCGAGCGAGTGCACGCGGCCTACCTGCTGGTTCCACTTCTCACTTTCCTTGACGTCGCTTGGGAGGATGATGCCGCCTGCGGACTTCGACTTCGGCGACCTGATCTGGATCAGGACGCGTGAACCGAACGGCACGATGCCGGGTTCGCACGAAGGGAAGGCCGAGGACATGGGCTGCGTTGCGTCGAGCTTCGCCTTGACATTCGCCGATGTCGTGTCGGGCCTGATGAGGCGCGACAGGTTCGGAGCACGGCTCGTGGCCCCGCTCATAACTTGTCATCCTCTAAGGAACGATCACGACGGAAATTCATGTAGCTATCCAATGCCAACTGTAGACCTTGAACTTTTCCGCAAGCCAATCCGTACTGGAAGAGCCCTGCGTCAGTCACCGTCTTCAGCGTGCTGGTAGCCAACTCCTGTAGCTGGCCGGATAGCTCGCTCGTG
>CALGTP010000440.1 GCA_937902105.1 uncultured Actinomycetes bacterium | reverse complement strand
TTAGGACCGTTATAGTTACGGCCGCCGTTCACCGGGGCTTCAGTCGCTAGCTTCGTCCGGGGACTAACCAACTTCTTTAACCTTCCGGCACTGGGCAGGCGTCAGCCCCCATACTTTTTCTTACGAATTAGCGGAGACCTGTGTTTTTGGTAAACAGTCGCCAGGGTCAATGTTTTGCAACCCTCTCACGAGGGTACCTCTTCTCCCGAAGTTACGAGGTAATTTTGCCGAGTTCCTTAGAGAGAGTTGTCTCGCGCCCCTTGGTATACTCTACCTACCTACCTGTGTCGGTTTCGGGTACAGGCATCTATAACTTATGATATTTCGAGCTTTTCTTGGAAGTATGACATCAACCACTTCAATACCTTAGTATTTCGTACTCACGTCTTAGCTCAGAGCGTTTTCGCCGCTCTTCAACACCTTTAACGCTTAAACCGGTAACCAACATCCGGCTGGTCTAGCCTTCTCCGTCCCTCGATATCAGTAATAGATGGTACGGGAATATTAACCCGTTGTCCATTAGCTACGCCTTTCGGCCTCGCCTTAGGTCCTGACTCACCCTCCGCGGACGAGCCTTCCGGAGGAAACCTTAGGTTTTCGGGGCATTGGATTCTCACCAATGTTTTCGCTACTCAAGCCGACATTCTCACTTCCACTTCGTCCACACCCGCTTACGCTAATGCTTCAATCTATTGTGGAACGCTCCCCTACCGATCTAAAAGATCCCACAGCTTCGGCAGATTACTTAGCCCCGTTCATTTTCGGCGCAGGTGCGCTTGATCAGTGAGCTATTACGCACTCTTTAAAGGGTAGCTGCTTCTAGGCGAACCTCCTGATTGTCTCAGCATTCCCACATCCTTTATCACTTAGTAATCATTTAGGGGCCTTAGCTGGTGGTCTGGGCTGTTTCCCTCTTGACAATGGAGCTTATCCCCCACAGTCTTACTGGTCAGTTACACACTTAGTATTCAGAGTTTGCATCGATTTGGTACCGCGTTAGCAGCCCGCACCGAAACAGTGCTTTACCCCTAAGCTATAGCACTAACCGCTGCGCCTAAACGCATTTCGGGGAGAACCAGCTAGCTCCGGATTCGATTGGCATTTCACCCCTAACCACAACTCATCCGCTGATTTTTCAACATCAG
>CALGTP010000439.1 GCA_937902105.1 uncultured Actinomycetes bacterium | reverse complement strand
TCTCACAGTTAAGCTCCCTTGTGCACTTACACTCGACACCTGATTACCAACCAGGTTGAGGGAACCTTTGAGCGCCTCCGTTACTTTTTAGGAGGCGACCGCCCCAGTCAAACTACCCACCAGACACTGTCCCTGATCCGGATTACGGACCGAGGTTAGAAGTTCAAAACGATCAGAGTGGTATTTCAACGATGACTCCACAAACACTGGCGTGCCCGCTTCAAAGTCTCCCACCTATGCTACACAAACCGTTCCGAACACCAATATCAAGATATAGTAAAGGTCCCGGGGTCTTTCCGTCTTTCTGCGCGTAACGAGCATCTTTACTCGTAATGCAATTTCGCCGAGTTCACGGATGAGACAGCGCTCAAGTCGTTACGCCATTCGTGCAGGTCGGAACTTACCCGACAAGGAATTTCGCTACCTTAGGATGGTTATAGTTACCACCGCCGTTTACTGGGGCTTAAGTTCTCAGCTTCGCCTTGCGGCTAACCAGTCCCCTTAACCTTCCAGCACCGGGCAGGCGTCAGTCCGTATACATCGTATTGCAACTTCGCACGGACCTGTGTTTTTGGTAAACAGTCGCTTGAGCCTGGTCTCTGCGGCCTTCCAACGCTTCGGAGGAAAACTCCTACACGTCAAAGGGCCCCCCTTCTCCCGAAGTTACGGGGGCATTTTGCCGAGTTCCTTATCCATGATTCTCTCGATCGCCTTGGTATTCTCTACCTGACCACCTGTGTCGGTTTCGGGTACGGGCCGCTATAAATCTCGCTAGATGCTTTTCTTGACAGCATAGGATCATCCACTTCGCCTTACGGCTCGGCATCAGCTCTCAGGCATGTGTTACGCGGATTTGCCTACGTAACGCCCTACGACCTTACCCCGGGACAACCATCGCCCGGGCTGGACTGCCTTCCTGTGTCACACCATTGCTGAACTACTACAAACGTGGGGTCAGCGGTTCCATCACTCTGACAAAAGCCAGAGTAACTTCACGGCCTTAGCGCTATTTGGCTCGTTCTGGGCGAAAATAAGCGAGTACTGGAATATCAACCAGTTGTCCATCGACTACGCCTGACGGCCTCGCCTTAGGTCCCGACTTACCCTGGGCGGATTAGCCTGGCCCAGGAACCCTTGGTCTTTCGGCGGAGGGGTTTCTCACCCCTCTCTCGCTACTCATGTCTACATTCTCACTTGTGTGACTTCCACGGCTAGATTCCTCTGCCGCTTCACCAGTCACACAACGCTCTCCTACCCATCCAAGCTCCTGGATCTTGCGACCGGGATAGTGCTTGAATGATAGAACTTCGGTGCTGTGCTTGAGCCCCGTTACATTGTCGGCGCGAAATCACTTGACCAGTGAGCTATTACGCACTCTTTTAAGGGTGGCTGCTTCTAAGCCAACCTCCTGGTTGTCTATGCGACTTCACATCCTTTTCCACTTAGCACAGGCTTTGGGACCTTAGTTGCTATTCTGGGTTGTTTCCCTCTCGACCATGAAGCTTATCCCCCACAGTCTCACTGCTGCGCTCTCACTTACCGGCATTCGGAGTTTGGCTGATGTTGGTAAGCTTGTAGGCCCCCTCGACCATCCAGTAGCTCTACCTCCGGTAAGAAACACGTGACGCTGCACCTAAATGCATTTCGGAGAGAACCAGCTATCACGAAGTTTGATTGGCCTTTCACCCCTACACACAGTTCATCCCCTAATTTTTCAACATTAGTGGGTTCGGTCCTCCACGCGGTCTTACCCGCGCTTCAACCTGGCCATGCGTAGATCACCTCGCTTCGGGTCTAGATCGTGCTACTCAAACGCCCTATTCAGACTCGCTTTCGCTACGGCTTCCCCTCGACGGGTTAACCTTGCAACACGACACTAACTCGTAGACTCATTCTTCAAAAGGCACGCTGTCACAACTTACGTCGCTCCAACGGCTTGTACGCACACGGTTTCAGATTCTATTTCACTCCCCTTACGGGGTTCTTTTCACCTTTCCCTCACGGTACTAGTCCGCTATCGGTCATCAGAGAGTATTTAGGCTTAGCGGGTGGTCCCGCCAGATTCATACCGAATTCCTCGAGTTCGGTATTACTTGGGATACCAATAAAGAGTTAACTAAGTTTCGACTACGGGGTTCTCACCCTCTATGACTGGCTTTCCCACGCCATTCATCTACTTAGCTAGTTTTTGACTCTTTGGTTGAACGGCAGTCCAACCTAACTGGTCCCACAACACCGATACTGCAACGCCTGCCGGCTTGGCACAGTATCGGTTTGGCCTCTTCCGCTTTCGCTCGCCACTACTAACGGAATCACGGTTGTTTTCTCTTCCTGTGGGTACTGAGATGTTTCACTTCCCCACGTTCCCTTTATCTGCCCTATATATTCAGGCAGAAATAACCAGACATTACTCTGGCTGGGTTTCCCCATTCGGAAATCCTCGGATCAAAGCTCGTTTGACAGCTCCCCGAGGCTTATCGCAGCCTACTACGTCCTTCATCGGCTTCTGATGCCAAGGCATCCGCCATGTGCGCTTAATAATTTGACCACAAAGATGCTCGCGTCCACTGTGTAGTTCTCAAAATACGGGCGGTACTCAATAAGAGTTGAGACTTACATATTTCATAATCGAAATTATGACGATGCAGTATCTCTTCTTATTAAGTCCAGAGGTTTGGCGCTAGCCGTCCCCTCAGGACCCAACAACGTGCCTAGTTGAAATTTGATAAACGCTACCTTTCCACTCCTCCATAATCCGAAGAGTCTGGAGGTTGTACTGAGTGCGAAATCTTAAATAAACCTAAGTCAATGCTCCACTTATGAGCCGAGTAGTTGAATGAAGCTAACTATTAGCTTCTCTACTCGATGCTCCTTAGAAAGGAGGTGATCCAGCCGCACCTTCCGGTACGGCTACCTTGTTACGACTTCATCCCAATCACCGATCCCACCTTTGGCAGCTCCCTCCTTGCGGTTGGGCCACTGACTTTGGGTGTTACCGACTTTCGTG
>CALGTP010000438.1 GCA_937902105.1 uncultured Actinomycetes bacterium | reverse complement strand
TGCATACCACTGCATGCGGGAACCTTCGCTGCTAAATAGCAGAACGCCACGCTGAATGAGGCTCATCCGCGCGAAGCCATTCAGAAAACCATCATGACTTAGTCATGGGTCCCTAGAAATAATCCCAAGCCGGGGGGGCCTAGGGGCGCGCAGCGGGGCCAAGAAGCAGCACCACATCACAAAACATGCATATGACTGAAAGCAGTACGAATGACTGTGACTTAGCTGATGTGTTGCATGAGCATCGGATTGTTTCGGACAGCATTCTGCCATAAAATATAACTGCAGAGCATTAGACCATTTTAAGGCTAGTCATGTTGCTCTCAACCCTCCTCCCCCTGCCGGGCTGCAAGACAATTGCTTGTTTTCCATTGCCAGAGACTGCATACCACTGCATGCGGGAACCTTCGCTGCTAAATAGCAGAACGCCACGCTGATTGAGGCTCATCCGCGCGAAGCCATTCCACTGTCATTGACCGCCGGCAGGCACACAACACAATCTTCAGACACCCGTAGAACTTGCAACTAAACCACCTGAAACTTCACCTTCCGATCTGTTGAGATGATGGATTCACCCTACATTTTTTCGGCCAACATTTCCATGAGCTGCGGACTGAATAGTTTGCATTCCCAGGAAACCTTCGGTATGGTGCCTTCAATCTTGCCACCATATTGAGCTGACCACCATGCCACGAAGCGCTCCGCCAAAGCTTTGCCGAACTGCGGTGTACCACGTCCAAGAAAACGCTGCTGCTCACAAGGTTCATGAGGGTTCACATGCCGACATCTAAGTTTCATCTGCGATATGGACCTGTCATTTGAAGCAAGTGTGATAGGCATAACCGTAGATGCCCCATACATGCACAAATGCAGGTTGGCAAGATAACCATCCAGCTTGCGTGTGAACTCATCCATGTAGTTGGAATTCCACGGAATTCCAAAAACTAGGGTAAGGCTCACGTCCTGGATCCTGAGGGTGGGCAAGGCCAACCCAGCCTCCCGCACCTGACACGGACAAAAGGAGGCGGAGTGCTATGAGAAACAAATGGGACCCCACCAGGCATGCCTGCTGTTCAGCACGACTGAGATTTGGCAAAGGAGCAAAAGGGTCTTTCCGAGATCGCGACGGCCTGGGGGCGCCACGACCAAAAGATGCCTTGTGACGGGCACGCGACACAGTGGAGTGAGGAGGCCACGCAAAGCTGCCTGCAACACGCCGGGTAGCAATGACGGCATCGAGTTCCAGTACTGCTGCTCGACGCAAAAGATCACAAGTGTTGGAAACTACAGGGTCGCATCGCCAGCCTTTAAACCAAGTAACCAGCCTCTAATGCTTGACTCTCGACCTCGTGGCACAAATCACCATCGTAACGTGGACCAGAACTGATATGCAAAAAAAATAAGCCAGACTGAGCCCAAGCACCCGGCGGCGCACGCAGCACTACCACTTCGGGAGAAAATATAGTGACCTGATCATCTGAAGTGTCCTGCACGTAAATTTCACGGCAAGGCGGGGGTTGGGAAGCCTTTGCAGCCTGAGTCGGTAACAAATGCCGCCGTGACGGTTCATCAGCAGGATTGACTTCCGTGGAAATCCAGAAGTCGAAAATGCCAAGCCCACCAGCAAACTCCGCTGCGGCACGCCGCCTGCAGCGTCCGTTTACTCTCCGGCTACTGGATCTGCCTTCCCGGAAGGCTCCAACAGAGGCAGCGTTGTCACCACCTAAGCCAGAACGCGTGAAGAGTCCACCCGGCCTTCGTAACTTTGCCTCGACAGCCCAACAAGTCGCATCGGCTTCCTCGAGGGTGATGTGGTCAAAGCCGCCAGGACGCGCAGCTGTTGACCAGTGTGGACTAGGAGGTAGTCGCACCCTTGCGAGAGGACATCGGCTGGCCTTGTCCAGCGCGACTCCAAATGGTTCGCTCAAAGACGTACGCGCTCCCGGGCCATCTGAGCGCCGACATATATCCTACACAAGTTCAGGTGGGAAATTCGCCCAAGCACGACCGTGCCCACCTGGAGCAGCATCCACACA
>CALGTP010000437.1 GCA_937902105.1 uncultured Actinomycetes bacterium | reverse complement strand
GGAGTTCTGCAAGGGGACTGAGCCAAAGAGCCAGGCTAGCTGGCTGGCTTTGTGGTGAAGAAGATCGGCGGCAACAATGAGCGGCGGAAAAGGACATGGCGGCATGCACACCGGCAACTTCTATGGCGACGTTCCCACTTGGAATGGCGATCCTGCAGCATGGGTGCAGTTTGTCGCCAACTGCAAATGGTACCAAAAAGGCCTGAAGCCGGTTGAAAGACCTCAGGCAGCTTCAAGAATCTGGCGGGCCTTGCAGGGAACGCCTAAGCAGGTGGTCCAACATTTGGATCCAGACGATTTTGACTGTCCGGACTTCCTCGAGAAGCTTCTTCGGATCCTGAAAGAGTCACCTCTGCAAAAGATGCCACTTCCAGATGCATTTCAGAAGATCGACCAGTACCACCACATCCAGCTGGAGAAAGACGAAATGGTCACAAACCTCTTGGTTCGTGAACAAGATAGCTTCCAAGAGCTTGCACAAGCTCTTAAACGCGTTCGAGAAGAAGTCGGAGAAGATGATGAGCCCATACGCAAGAAGAAACAAATAGATAGGAGCGACAAGACCAGCGAATCGGACCCCGTGGACAAGAGCAAGATCTACGAAGACGACGATCTTGAAGAAGGTGCTTCCGTTGCTGGCGCTTCCAGCGCGTCTTCGGCCGCTGGAGAAAAGGACTTCTTCGCGAACGAACTGCGCGGATATCGGCTGCTCAAGGCAGCCCAGCTAAGCACTGTCGAAAGACAGCAAGTGCTTTCACAAACAAAGAACAGAACCAACTTCAAGTTAGTACACACAGTACTCCGCACTCTCTTCGCCGAGGACTTGCCTCAGGGCCGGGGCCACTTTCAAGGTGGCGGCGGCAAGGGCAAGCGATCCTATTGGGTCGAAGGCGACGGAGGTGAAGAATGGGACCAAGAAGATTGGCATCAAGAAGGATGGCAAGACAACAACGACGTCTACTACAACTACTACGACGACTGGTCCGACAACGATGTGTACTGGCAAGCCCAAGAATGGGACGCGTACGGCAGCGATGGCTCGCTGTGGTACAATGGAGACGAGTGGAACGACTACTAAGTGCCAAGGCCTCCTACTTCGGATGAGCTCGAATCCGAAAAGAAGTTGGAGTGCAATGAGCACGAAGCCCTGGCCATCGTCTCTGAGGCCAATCGTACTCTGGCTCAGGCCCGGCAGGCAGTGACTTTGGCAAGAACTGCTCGTGGTCACTATCCAAAAGGGATGCCTGGCTCTGGCAAGAGCAAAGGCAAGTCGAAAGGCAAGAACTACTACGACAAGGGCAAGGGCAAAGGCGGCTTTGGTGGTGGCAAAGGCAAAGGAAAGGGCGATGGCTCTTGCATCATCTGTGGCAAACCTGGCCACTGGTGGCGAGAGTGCCCTGACCGTTTTTCCCCAAAAGGGGGAAAATCAGGCTACAATGGCGAGGGCAAGACCAATTACGTCGAACACGACAACTATTACAACATGGGTTACTACGGCTACGTGAACGTTCTGACCATCTGCGACCAGCTGCTCAGCATAGATAACATGAACAGCGCAGACGCAGTAGTTGACACTGGCGCCACAGAAACTGCTGGTGGCATTGTGTCAGTCGGAAGACTGTGCGAGGCCGAGCCCAAAATGGAGTACTTCGTCAGTCTGGTGGACAGGCCGTGGTTCCGATTTGGCGATGGAAAGTGGCAGCGTGCCACCAGCAGAGTCGATTTCAGGACTCCTGCCCTCGGATGGTTGAGCATCTACACTCTCGGCGGTGAGGCCGAGAACACTCCCATCCTGATCGGCGGCCGCACTATGGAGAGCGTCAAGGCTGAGATCAGCTACAAGGACAAGGTGATGAGGATCGAGAATGGCGGCTCCATGATCATTCCGCTGAAGAACAATCAGACAGGCCATCGCCTGATCGACCTGACGCGGGAACCTTTGCCGGTAGCCGTTGAATAGGGACAGCACTCCCTGCGATTTTCGAGCCTGAAAATAATCGCAGAGGAGACCAGCGACTTTAGTTTGCAAGAGGCTTTGAGTAAGTATCCCATTCAACAATCAGTGTTCCACGCAAGACATAGCTTCACTATGGAATCCACTTTGGAAGACCGTGAGTTTGTGGATTGGTATTTCAACCATCCAGCAAACACAGAACTTTCCTTCGAACAGTTTTACGATGAGTACATCGCAACAGCAATCTTACCACATGGTATCATGCGCACGGATGAGATGACGGTGATCCCTGATGCCGATGAGAACGCGCACGTGGACGGCACGCTCGAACAATCTGGTGACGATGTCGTGTCCGTTTGTGAAACTGAATCAGACACTTCAGGAATGCCATCGATGAGAGAATCATCCAGTGGTCCAGCAATTAGATCAGCGCACGGTGCCATTGACAGTGACACGTCCAGCGATCACACTGACATAGAGACTGATAATCCCAATGAGCCATATTCAAGTGTGCGCTTTGCACACATCGACATGATGTCAGGTGAAGATCGTGGCGGTCAACCTGCAGACGCTTCTGTAACCTCTCTGGCTCAGCTGCGCCAGCGCTTAGAGGGTTTGAAGCAACGCCTGCACTCAGGCCCGGCTACTTTCCTCGCAAACTCTTTCCGTGGCATTTCAACGCCACATGGACCCTCGAGATCCTCGATCCAAGGGATGGCCTTGCAAGGACAAGCGCAATCCGGGACCGGTCCAGAACAACCAGTACGGCTGCTGGGTGAAGTGCGAGAAGTGTGCGCTGAGGCTTGCCTACAAGTCGAAGAAGGGCAACGTCGGCAAGCACCGCAGCTGCGAGCCGATTCCGGAACTGGTCACCCAGGCGATCGAGGAGCTGATCGTGCAGGGGGTAACTTCATCGACCATGAACAAGAACAAGATGATCGGCAAGATCGAGGAGCTGACGGGCAAGGCGAAGCAGGAGAGGCCAGTGACCGTCCCCGGCAAGAAGAAGGGCCCGAAGGGCCGCGGCAAGGGAGCCTCAAGCAAAGGCTCCAACTCCTCAGCCAGCGAGTCTTCATGGTCGCAGGTCAACGAGGAAACAGTGCCGCAGAACTGGGACCAGATGCCCACCAACTGGTGGGAGAGGGGCCTTCCGACAGATCGCCGGGAGGAGTGGACTCACCCGCCTGTGGCGCGGGAGGATGCAGTGGGCCCAGGTGCGACGGATCCGGAGGAGGACTTGGACTCCTTCGAGAGGGATCTTCTTCACAACCCGGTGGGGGGACACGAGGAGGTCTACAACGACACCTACCAGGAGGACCTGGACCCGAACGAGCAGGAGGAGTACCAGAAGTTCATGGCACGTCTTTGGGCAGTCCGCCAGGCGAAGTCCAAGGCGAAGTCCAGGGCGAGGCCATCTGCCAAGCCAGCGCCGGGCCAGAGGGCTCGATCAAGCACAGTGGATCCTCTCAACGAGGACGATCCGGAATTGATGAGCGTGGCCGGCGAGGAGTGGTACGAGAAGGAACCGGAGGACGGGACGGAGGATGTGTGAAGCTGGTGACGAAAGCCGTCGGGAGTAGAATCACGGCAGCATGCTGTTTGATGGCAGCGGCTATCATCACTCCCCTGAACGAGCTCATGGCAGCAGTCTGTCCAAGGACTGACTTCGCCGAATTTGCATGTTCTCCCACTTCGTCTTTGGCTTCCGCCATGGAAAAGAACCAGTACGAGATTCAGCGGCTCAACTACAAGGAGGGATATGATTTGGAATCACAGGCCGGCACTGCCAAGGCCAATGACTGGATCTCCACTCCTGAAGGACAGCCGAGGTTCGGCTGGTTTTCACTTCCCTGTACCAAGCTCTCCAGTCTGCAGAATATGGCCACTCGGAACTTCCAGCAGCAGAGCAACTACGATAAGGCTCTGAAGAAAGTTCTGAAGAACGTCGACGGCAATGTGGACATCGCCCTGAGCATCATCCGACACGGCGGTGATTTCGCCTGGGAATGGCCGTCGTCGGCATATCGTGGCTGGAATTCAAAGGCCATGAGAAGACTGGAACATGAGTCGACACTCCTGGGCAAGAAAGTTTACTTTGCAAAAATCAATGGATGCGCTTATGGACTGAAGTACGAGGGTGTACTAGTTCAGAAGCCATGGACAATCATGACTACATCGCCGGAAGTCTTTCACCTTCTCAACCTTCGGTGCACCAAGGATCATGACCACGCGGAGTGCTGCCGCGAGGTAGCCAAGGCTTCCTCCTACTATCCGCTAGCCATGGTCACCAAGGTAGTGCAGGCCGTGAAGATGGCAATTCATCGGCAGACAGGTGCGACTTTGACAGAGACCTACGACCAGGTCTACTTGAGCGAGAACAGGATCTTGGCGGCTGAGGATGAGCGCAAGATCGTCAATTCTTCAGGAGAGCTGTTTGCTCTCACAAGGACAAAGTTTACACCGGAGAAGCCCACTGGCAAGCAGCTGGACAGCATCAAAGGAATGATGATGAGAATGCACAAGGCTGGCGGGCATGGCAGCTTCGCAAACTTGGCCAAGCTCTTGACTCGACGTGGTGCTCCTGAATGGGCCATCGAGCTGGCCGGGAACATGACATGCGACGCCTGCGTTGAATCAAAGAGGCCGATGAGCGCATCTCCAGCTTCACTGAATGAGCCACCGAAGATCTGGGAGATCATGGGCACGGACGTGGCCGAGATCCGAGAAGACAACATGCTGGTGAAGTTCGCTGTCTACGTGGACAGGGCTTCGAAGCAAGGCGCTCTGACGGTGTTGGCTGAAATTCCTGATGACGG
>CALGTP010000436.1 GCA_937902105.1 uncultured Actinomycetes bacterium | reverse complement strand
GACGAAGAAGAACTGGCAGATGACAGCTTCAGGAATTTTGCTGCAGAGTCTGATCCACGTTGAGTTTTTCTGGCAATATTCAGATATTGATTCTGAGGAGGTTTATGTGTGGGTGCATTGGGCTGGTCATGCCCCGGGAGGCATCCCAGCATCCGCACCCAAATCAAGTAGGAAAGTCACTGCCGGAAAACAAATGATACTGAGTGAGAATTGTAGGTGAGACAGCACGTGAAACAAAAGAGCTCGGCTGATCACTTTCGAAAATCTCAGGTCTCACAGAAGCATCACGGTAAGAGCCAGAACTGCAAATGCTGATTATTTCAGAACCACTTCCGTTGCAAGAACTTGTTTGGGAATCACTGCTGTCGGTGTTGAAGGTTGGTGCGGAAAACCTGTTTGCACTACTCATGCTTACAGAAGAGATCGTAGCTGGCAAACTGCTGGCAACCTGAGTGCTGAGAAGGCCAGCAGGTGCAGTGTTGCCCGAGTGCACAGGGTTGGCATTTTTAGAACGCACAGTGTTTGCATGTGTACTGCGAGCAGCAACAATGTCAACCATGAGTTTTTGGACATCTTGGGCAACAGCCATGCGCAATTTCACTTTACGAACTTGGTCAGCAGGCAGTGCGTGAGCTGCCGCACCAGCACTTGCAAGGTGATCAGCTGCATCATTGCCAATTTTATCCCATATTTGCACCCGGCCCTTCTTAACATCACGATTTGAAGCATGACCCTTTACTTTGGTGATCGCACAAGACCCTGCAGGGCGCGACTCAATCAGAATATGCAGCTCCTTCCACAAATCTGCATTCTTAACCCTATGCCAACACAAAGCTGCCCAAGCGTGACGGAATTTGGAGCAACCGTTGACTACGTAAGCGCTGTCAGACTTGATGTGTACTGGTCGCTCTTCATAGCGTAATGCATGAATGACGGCAGCAAGCTCAGCACGTTGATTAGTTTGGACATGGCCAGGCAAAGGTGCAGAGTAGTTTTTTCCGTGACCCTTCCCCCACCAAACGCCCACTCCCGCCCTACGCAAAGTTGGAAACTGATTGTGCACGCATGCCCCGTCGGTATAAACAATTATCTTACCGTCTTCCAGCGTTTCGCAAGCAGCCTCGGCAAAAGAAGAGGGGTTGGAAGAGCACAAAGGAACACCCTCCTCCCAATCAACGGCGTTGGCATCAATGATAGCCCCGTCCGACAGAACACCACAGCAACGAAAGCAGGCAGGCCAATCCTGCCGGAAGGCAGTAATTGCCAAAGAGTGTTTGAAACGTTCTTCTCGCCAGGCTGGGCACTGCCAGAACATGTGTTCAGGTGTTTCTGGCACTCCATGGTTGCAAAAGGGGCAGACATCACATTGCACTAGCCCCGCACGGAACAACCTGTGTCCATAATTTACAGCACCAGCCATGACAGAGCGCAAAATACCTTTGTGGACATCGCTGGAACTCGAACGCAACAAGCGCACTGAAGTATCAACTTCAACCCCTAGTTGCAAGCCTTGCATGTCGCTGCGTCTGTTAGCCGCATGTGACCACATCTGATGTCTGGCATAATACCTGAGTTCATGAGCTAGCTCATCAGCGGGCAAAGCCTTGAGATCTAAAACACGCATATCCCAAACACTTGCCTGAAGCCGGCACGGCTCAAGCCATGAGAACCCCAGTTGCTTAGCGAAGCTCATCAGCTTACCGACAGGGCCAGGTAACGTGAGACGTTTATTATGACGCAAATGCCAAACGTGTTTGAACAACTCAAGGATTTCAGGCCGACGGTCTAAAAGTCTCTTAAACACCATGAACGAGTTATGAGCAATTGCCCACAATGGGTCCAAAGCATGTCCATGGCATAGCAAACTGAAGACCACTTCCTTACACCTGAACTTAGAGCGCCTGCCCCAAACGCAGGTGGCCACTTTGGACGACAATTTGCGCAACAACTTCATGTCAAAACTCCCGACGGCACTACCGCACACCACCTTGGAGACAACAAGAGCCCTAGCCAAGAGAGAGCGCTGTTCGAAAGACAACGGCAAAAAGGAAATGCGATTTGCAATCTGGACAGCAACCTCGAATTTTGCAACAGCGTCATTTGTCTGGCCTGAGCCTTGCAGGTTTAAGTCAGCGCCCAAAACGCACGCATGAGCTACGGACCGCAAAGGTTTTCCCCAGAGCTGGACTTGAGGGGGGTGGGCAACCGAGGTTGAAAAGCAAAAACTTCTCTTAGCGCTCAGCTCTTGATTGGTCAGACCAGCAAAGTCCATTGTAAGATTTGAAATTTTCTGGATGGAGCTCTCTTCATGAGCAGTGGCCCCTGTGTCATCTGCAAATGCCTCTGGAGATGCATCTGAAACCTCCGATTGCACAGCTTTGGCCCAGACAGCAACCAAGGCGTTCAAGAGAACAACAGAAATGGGGCAACCCTGAAGAATACCGTTTGTAGCTAAGAACTCAGTGCCAACTCCTCCAGCAAACTTGAAACGTCGCCTCAAGTTGAAATACATGCTACGAATGGGCCCCGACAAGCGGAGAGGGAGCCCCATCTTATCTAGGAGCGGCAGCAGAATACTATGAGGCACCTTGTCAAAGCATTTTGCGTAATCAAATCGAATGCCGAACAAGGGCTTGCCTTCTAAAAGCGCCGCTTCAATTTTCAAGGCCAGAACCCAATAAACGTCTTCAGTCGAATGGCCAGCCCTGAACCCATGTTGACAAGAAGCGGCCCACTGCTCCTGCCACTGCTTTAAATCTTGAAGCCTACGGACAGCCCATAGCCTATAAATCACGCTCATGACCGAAATAGGCCGTAGATCAAGAGGCTGGCACCCTGCACCTTTCGAAATGAGAGTGACCAAGGCACGCTGCAAAGAGAAGGGCCAAGACCCTACTTTCTCGATCGTATTGAAAAGACCAGCTAACATTTCCAAAATTTCATCAGGCAGACCTTTCAGCTCAGCGACATGCCAGCCATCTAGCCCACAAGATTGCGATGTGCCCATTTTTCCTAGCAGGTGGCGTAGCTCCGGGCCTGTGATGTCATTGAGGTGTAATGGGGCAACTTGGATGTACTGCCCGAATCGTTTTTCGAATTCTGGCCAAGCAGGCTCACCGCCCTTTTCATACATTGCAAAAATAGGACGCCAGGCATTCAACAGAATGTCATCTATCTCTTTCAAATTGCCCGTGTAAGAACCATCCTCACGCTGGAGCAAAGAGACCGGAGCAGCAGAGTCTCCCTTGCACCACTTGCAGATCGCTTTGAGATTATTCGTCCAAGACTTTTGAAACCATTCCCGCCAGACCCGTATACGTTCACTACGTAAGACAGCGGCTTGGCTAGAGGTACGGCTTTGAACTTCCTGCAAAACCTGAGCAACATCATCGACTGATGGGAACCGGTCGGTTGAGAAGGAAGGGAACCAGGGCCAATCGAAGGACGAAGTGGAGGAAATAATGTTTTGCCAAAGTCGCCATGTCTGGTGAGAGGAGATGCCGGGAGATCTCGAAGGATCTTTCAGTTGACGGAGCAATGCTTCCAGCCGGCGCGTGAACCTAAGCAAGCGACGCTGGCAAACAACTTGAGCTCCGAACTGGCCACGAACTTGGTGCGCCGAGGACTTGCCAAGCAATGGTCCTAACTCCTGGCCGCGGCCCAAGAATTTGTTGAACGTGGCCTGGTCTAAAGAGCTGCGATGGGCAAGATAAAGTTCAGCAGTCTGGTTCCAAATTTCCCACATAAGTTCCACGTCCGCGCTTTCCGTAGCGAGTTTCCATGACGCACTGTGCGCGGCCAAGGTGTCATGGCAGAGCTGCGCTTCTTCTTCGCGGCTCCATTTGGCCCAGGAGCCAACAGGAAAAAGGCGCGGCGAGCGTAAGCGCCAGATGTCTTGACCATAACTTTCCAATGAAATTTCAACTGACAAAGGCACATGAGTGGGGATGCCGGTGTCCTCCAATAGGCAATAATCCAGAAGAGAAGCTGCAGCAACGTGGTTGAGGAAGGCCGCGTCAATCCGGCGTCCAGCAGAACTGGCAGATGGGAAACAGGTTGGGGCAGGCTCGTAGGAATTGTGGACGGCGACCTCCACTGCAGCATCCCTCCAAACCCCCGTGAGCAGGGCAGCTTGCAACGTCGGTGAGCTTTCAGGCACAACATTGAAGTCACCAATCAGGACAACTGGCACGTTACCCAGCTCAGCCGCCGCGTCAAAGACATCCCTCAGGAAAAACTCATTTGTTTCCATGACATTGGGGTCACTTTCTGCATTGGTGTAACCGTAGATGGAAAAAATGTGCAACACCTCATTCGCTTTACCATAGGAAACCACAGCATGCACCCAACGTCCAGTGTTCCAAAGGCGTTCTCTGATGGCGGTATCGACCGGGCCTCGGCAGACAGGAATGCCCTTTTTTACCAAGATGCCAACCCCACCATGGGTAGCATTCCAAGGGGAAGGAAGGAATGATTTTTTCCTCTTCTGTGGTTTCTGAGGCAAGCCCCAGACGGCGGACCACCCGAGCTCAGCCAAAGTGTCCTGCATGTCATACTGGGCGGTTTCCGACAGGCGTGTCTCTTGTAGGGCAATAATATGAGCAGGAAGACTGACAACGGCATCAAACTGGGTATGCAAAGAAGTAGCGTTGCAAGAAATAGCTTTCCAACTGTCCGAAGCGGGCCCGGGAGTCAGGGCCTCCCCAACACGAATGCCACAATAGGAAACTACCCAACAAACAATGACCGTGCACATAAGGATGTTCGGAGCTTGGGGATTGCAAGCAAGCCTGACAGAGCAGCGCAAAACCCGAGTAGTGGCCACATGAAGGCCGCGCGCGAATAAAAAGGAACCAGGCATAACAGCACGCACCATATGTGACGCAAAATCTGACAGGAGGCGCCTGCAGCGCATACTGGCAGATTGAAGGCAATGAGGTAGCGATCGCCAAATGGGCCGGGAGCAACACCCTGCGGAGTTCCTCAGACATGTGAGAAGGGTCCGAATTAGGCT
>CALGTP010000435.1 GCA_937902105.1 uncultured Actinomycetes bacterium | reverse complement strand
AGGAGCAGAGTCTGGTTCAGGCTAGCAGTGACCCCCAAAGATTCGGCCTGAGAAGCTGATTCAACCAAACTCACGGTAGGCGCTTGCTCGCTGCTTGCGGCACCGTCTAACAGGATTGCTGTGTCTTTCATGTTGTCCTGGATTCGTTGAAGAATGTCAAAACGAGTAGCATCGTCTAACACCAGCATATTGATTCCAAGATGACCCCGTGAAGTGCGAACACCAGCCATGTGATAAAGACCGAGCTTCTTAAAACTGACAGTCTCATCTTCTGTGTCAATGACAACTCCAAGGGATTTCTGCATGGTCAAAGATATCAGAAGAGCGAACCAACCTGGAAGCGATGATGCAGGAATAACTACGGCGCATTGTCCCAGCCCAGTAGGAAGCAACCAACGCTCGTGTGATATCCTGGTGTCCTCAATCCCAAATTGATAAGCCTCGTGTTCTGGCACTTGTCTGCATGCTACGTTCCATGTCTGTTGGCATCGTAGTTGGTAATCTGCTAACCATAACAAACCTGCCACGGTGCGAGCACAGGCAGTGTCAATTACCATAATGCCTGAGTCAGTGTGCTCTTGTATGGAATTGCATTGGAACGCCATTGCATGGCCTTCATTGTTGTCACGGCCTCCGGCCTCTTCGTCATCCCCGCTACTATCGTCGTCATTGATGTTCCCAGTAATTTTGAAATTCCCCGTAGAGTTGCCCTTACCGTGATCACCATCAACAAATTGCTTACACAGATCATGCTTGCGATAGTAGCAGGTTTGACAAATCGGCCGGCGGCAGAATTCACATTGACCAAACGTGAGTCCTGAGCATGCACAACATGGCTTCATGCGGTCCTTATACCAGCCAAAGGAGCGCTGCGCAAAGTCGACAACATTCGCCTGATGCAAAACCTGCGGTGCCCGGCTCAGGCTTGAAGAACTTCCCGTCGACGGATTCACTGTCATCGCCTGCAAAGCCAGCGGATGAGAGACTGCCTGCACCTGGTTGGCCGCCTTCTTGGTGAACTTGCACTCGGGGTCGCCATGCCAATGCCCGAGCTCATCGCAGTCGGTGCACTTCGTTACTTTCTTGGCGGCAGCCAAACGCTTGTTGCGTTCCTCAGGTGTCTCTTTGCGACGGATTTTGCTGTTGACCGTTTTTCGCAGCTGCTGCGCATTGCGAAGTTTCTTCTTGCCGTCATTGATGATCATGTTGGCCTGGTGGATCTCGGCGACGAGCTCATCAGGAAGACCTTCGTAGTCGTCCTCGTCCAACATTTCCTGGGCGAATCCGCCCGACAGCGGATCCCCATGTTCTTCATCAGCGGCAGCGGCGGCGGAGTAGTCTGCAGTGGTAGCGTTTTCAAGCTCATGGTGCTGATCGGCGAGCTCGCCTTCAGCAGCAGCCGCGGGTTGGCCGGTCATGTTCACGTTGTGCCTGTTGCCATAACTTCCCTGATGGCCGGCCCCAGGAGGAGGCTTTGCCAGGCCGTAGTACTGAGAGTACATCCTCATGGTGCCCTTAATCTTCTCGATGTTGAAGTCGCCTCCGGAGTTCTGCAAAAGTTCTCGTTGTTCTTTATGTGAGAGGCAACTGTACTTGAGGATGCGGTTCGCCTGCGCCTTGATTGTCAGAGCTTCTCCAGCGTTGGCAAGCTTCTGGTAGTTCACCTCGAATCGGTGCACGTAGTCCCTCAGGGACTCTCCAACACGGCGCCTGGTTTTATCGAAGAAGTTGTCCATGTCATCCCCAAGCTCGACCATCTCCAGGTCGCCCGTCAAGTCTTTGATCTTGTCGAGCAGCACCTCCACGCCGTCTTCAGCTTCGAGCTCGTCGATGTTGATCTCGCGGAGCTGCTCCTTCAGCTTTCCTTCCAGTGCTCGCCAGAGTCGCAGAGCCATCTCTGCAGGCGGCATGTACGGCGTTGCCAGTTTCTTCCACACACGGACATCAATCCGGTATGTGCGGAAAGGCACAGCGCCGTTGTTGGTCGGAGGCATAGGAGCAGTGCCGCCGCGGTACTTCCCTTTTCCGCTGCCCTTATCGGAGACCTTGCTGGCCGCCGCGGCGGAAGTGGTAGTCAAGCGGGAGGTAGAAGTCTTGGATGTCGTGATTGTTCCACCGGAATCAGATCCGGCCTCACCTTCGCCCATGAAGTGACAGCACCCGACCATGTCGGCATCGAACTCACCGAGCTTATTTCGTCGCACAGTTACGACTCTGCCGGTGTCGACAAACTGCACCTTGGCGTTCTTGTCGCCTGCCAGACGGATAAAGTAGACGTGCTGGCATGTTCCGTCTGTGCTGCGGTACAGTCTGGATCTCTGATCCGGCGGTTGTTCGCTGCCATCTTCGTCGGAGTCATCTCCGGCGCCTTCTTCAGGAGGGTCATCGCTGTATTGTCGCCACGGGTCTCGTCCATCTTGCCAGGGATCTCCTCGGCGACCAGCTCGTGATTGCGGTGCAGCGCGGCCTCGTCCGCGCATCATTCCAAAACCTCAGATCTGCCGAAGCCCAGCAGTGTGCCGATGCTCGGCAGCAGCCCCAAAGGCCGTAGCGGCGCAACTCTGTCGCGCTACCAATGTGATTATGCGAATCAAATGGGATAGTATGGAGCCTGGCCTAAGGCAACACACAGCAGCAGCAGCAAGCGTTTTCACGCGGCCGAGCGA
>CALGTP010000434.1 GCA_937902105.1 uncultured Actinomycetes bacterium | reverse complement strand
GACAATGTCACCCAAATCAGGCCTGCGCGCTCGGTGATCGGCAACTGCGTCAAACCTAAACACGAAGTGTCTAGCTCACCGAAATCATCCTGCTTGAATATCCCGACGAGGGCACCCTCTTGGTTATATGTCCAGTTGTGATAGGGACAGGCGAATCGGCGCGCCGTGCCAACACCTGGATCAACCAACATTGATCCACGATGACTACACATGTTGACGAAGGCCCTCGCCACACCATCTGCACCACGCGAAATCAGAACCGGCATCCCAACGACTTCAATGGCTTTATAGGAATTCACTTCTTTGATTTCTGCGGTCATTGCCAACAGCAATGGAACACGCTTGAAAATTAAGTCGACTTCTTTTTGCCAACGCTCGGGGTCAAAATAATTGGAAGCAGGAATCGTCGTCACAGATTCAGTCAGATGAACCGTGCCGGCCTTATTATGAGCGATTGTTCTCTCGGCCATGACCACTAATTTTTCGCGACTCATGCCGTACCCCCAATACATCTATTCTTTGTGCAACATCATGAGCCTAGAGGTTCGCCATTCAACGCTCACGACTCCAAGAGTTAGTCATTTTGTAATAAGTGCACCAGACTGCTGGTATCCCAGCGCTGACCACCACGGGCCATCACTTGCGCGTAAAACTGGTCGATCACAGCGGTCATTGGTAAACGCGCGCCATTGCGTTGGGCCTCATCTAAACAGATCCCAAGATCCTTACGCATCCATTCAACGGCGAACCCAAATTCAAACTCCCCACGACCCATTGTTGAGGCACGATTTTCCATTTGCCAACTGGCGGCAGCACCTTGACCGATGACCTCAACAACCTTGTCAACATCAAGACCAGCACGCTGAGCAAAGTTGACTCCTTCGGCCAAACCTTGCACGAGGCCCGCGATGCAGATCTGATTGACCATCTTCGTCAGTTGGCCCGCACCCGCTCCCCCAAGTCGTTCGCAGGCGCGCGTATAAGGCGCCATGGCTGCTTTGGCGCGCTGGAACACTGATTCATCGTCACTGCCACACATGATCGTCAGAGCGCCATTCTGTGCCCCAGCCTGACCACCAGATACGGGAGCGTCAACAAAACCAACTCCGCGCTCGGCGCACGCCGCTGACAATTCACGTGCCAGATCAGCAGACGCTGTTGTGTGGTCAATCAAAATTGATCCAGGCTTCATGGCTCCCAGGGCTCCCCCAACTCCGGTACCTGTTGCTCCCAGGACAACAGAGCGAACATCGTCATCGTTGCCCACGCACATCATCACGAAGTCGGCACCTTCAACCGCTTCGGCAGCCGTTGGCTTGGCGAAACCTCGATTGAGGGCGACCCAGGCCAAGGCCTTATTCGGGTTGCGGTTATACACCGTGATTTGATAGTCGGCGGCGGCCAAGTGACCCGCCATGGGGGCGCCCATGACCCCAAGACCGAGGAAAGCGACTTTTGGTCCGGTGCCAATCACAGGAATTGGCCCAGTTGCATCTTCAGGAGTTTGTGACATGCCTCCTAGTTTGTCAGGCTCTGAGGTACCACCATGAGCAAGAACCTACATATTGACCATCTTGTGTACGCGACCCCGGATTTAGCAAGTGCCGTCGCGGACATTGAGTCCCGTTTCGGGGTTGCCCCGACCCCAGGCGGAGCCCATCTCGGACTCGGCACTTTCAATGCTTTGCTCGGACTAGGTCCGCGCACATACCTCGAAATCATCGGCCCCGATCCCGCTCAACCCACGCCAATCGCCCCCCGCCCATTCGGCATTGATGACCTCGCGTCACCCAAGTTGGTGGCCTGGTGCGCGTCGCCACAACGCGCACTCGGCGATGTCGTAAACGCTGCTCGCGAGAGTGGTTTTGATCCAGGTGATGTTCATTCAATGAGTCGTCAACGACCCGACGGCGTGATATTGGAGTGGCAACTTACATTGGCTCCATTGCCGATTCCCGAAGGAGGAGTGTTGCCATTCTTTATTGATTGGGGACGCACCATACATCCGACAGAAAGCCTCGCAACTGGTGGGACCCTGATGACCTTGGATCTCTTTCACCCTGCGCCGCGAACAATTGACTTGATGCTCTCCGCAGTGAGTGACTCAGCGCTATTGGGCGATGATCAAGTAAATATCACTTTGAACTATGACGATGAAGCGAAACTGAGTGCCACAATCATGACCGCTCACGGATTGGTCACTCTGGGCTAGATCACTGTGGAGTGACGTAGGCCGCCGTGATGCCGCCATCAATAATCAATGATTGACCCGTCATCCAACTGCTCTCATCAGATGCAAGAAAGAGTGCTCCGTTAGCGATTTCACTTGCATCGCCAAAACGACCCATCGGGATATGCACAAGTCGCCGCTGACGTTTTTCGTCATCACTTAGAAACTTCGCCAACATGGGAGTCATAATCGGACCAGGACACAACGAATTCGCACGAATCCCTTGACGAGCATAAATGACCGCGATTTCGCGAGTCATCGCTAATACAGCCCCTTTAGAGGCGGTGTAGGCCACTTGCGGAGTAGCCGCACCCATATGAGCCACGAAGCTCGCCACATTCACGATCGATCCACCACCACTTGCCAACATTGCGGGAATGGCGTAGCGACATCCAAGCAATGTGCCCAAAACATTGATATCCATGGTGCGTTGGTAGGTCTCGACAGATGTGTTCGTCGGACCGTCATCATCGCTGAGCATCACGCCAGCGTTGTTATACAAAATGTGGAGCCCACCGAAAGTTTCAACGGCGTGCTGTACTGCTGCTTCAACAGAACCTTCATCGCTGACATCACAGCGCACAAATGTTGCTTCACCACCTGCCGCATCAATGGCGTCCACCACTTCATCACCATCAACAACATCAGCGATAACAACTTGGGCGCCTTCACGGGCGAAGAGTTCTGCGCCGACTCGGCCGAGACCTGATGAACCGCCAGTAATGATTGCGACTTTTCCTTGTAGACGACCCATGAAATTCTCCGTTCTTTACGCTCCGACGATACTGCCCACTGGGTGAGTTTGAAGCACAAACTCAGATTCGCTCGAAGTAGCGATTCTTTTCCCAATCGGTCACGGTGCGATTGAAGGCTTCCCATTCACTTTGCGCGGAACGCAAAATCCAGTGATGCACTTCCTCACCAAAACATTCACGCGCTATGTCACTGTCACGCCACAAGGCAATCGCATCGGGAAGGTTCCAAGGAACTCGACCCACGCTTGAGTCCTCGTATCCATTGCCCATGAATGGTTCGCCGAGAGTCAACTTATTTTTGATGCCATACAAGCCACCAGCAATCGTGCCGGCGAATGCCAGATAACTATTGGCATCGGCACCCGGAATCCGATTCTCCACCCGCGTTCCGTTGCCATGTCCGACCTGACGGAAACCCAAGGTGCGATTATCTACGCCCCAACCAATACCCGTTGGAGCCCACGAACCGGGTTGGAAACGGCGATAACTATTGACCGTTGGGGCCCATAACAAAGAGAACTCGCGCGCCGTATGAATTTGCCCAGCCAAAAATTGTTTGAAGACCTGACTCATGCCCAATGCATCAGCGGAATCGGCGAAAACCGAAGTCTGACCGTCCAGCGACCACAAACTGGCATGGATATGACAGGACGAGCCCACATCATTGAAATCGGGCTTAGCCATAAAGGTGATGGAGCGTCCGTGAGCGGCAGCGATTTCTTTGGCAGCATTTTTGTACAAGTGATTGCGATCAGCCATCTCAATCGCTGTCGAATATGACAAGTTGATCTCATGCTGTCCAGCACCAGCCTCGCCTTTAGAGAACTCAACGGGCACGCCCGATAATTCCATGGCTGAGCGAATCGCTCCGACGATGTATTCATCGCGTGTCGTCTGCAAGATGTTGTAATCCTGCGCCCATGCCGAATGGGGTCGTAACGATGCGTAGCCGTTCTCCTTTGCTTCATCGTATGAGTTATGAAATAAAAAGAACTCAATCTCACTACCGAGCAATGTTAAGTAGCCCATTGAAGCGGCGTGTTCAACTTGCTGGCGCAAGATCGAACGTGGCGCAACGGCGACCATCTCCCCAGAAGCGCTGTCGAATAAATCACACATGATGATCGCTGTCTTGGGCAACCACGAGGCGATACGAATGGTCTCCCAATCAGCCTTGGCCAACATATCTCCATAGCCCAGATCAAAGCTTGAAAAGCGAAAGCCAACCTCAGGCTGATTGTCGATATCGCAGGTCAAGAGATAATCGCAGTTTTCAGTTCCGTGATCTGCCACGTGATCGAGAAAGAATCTTCCAGTTGCCCGCTTGCCAACTAACCGACCATAGCGATCAACAAAACCCATGATCACAGTCTCAATGTCGCCGCTCTGGATACGGACACTCAGTTCTTCACGAGTAATCACCGCGCGCTTCATCATTGCACGCACACTAACCAAGATTGTGCACAAGTGACACGGGCGAACTCCCGAGGAAAACTACTTTTTCTTCGCTGCGGGCTTCTTTGCCACTGCCTTCTTCGCTGGGGCAGCCTTAACAGCCTTCACAGGGGCGGCATCCTTGGGATCGGCAGTCTTCTTCACAGCGGCGGCCTTGACTGGCTTGGCTTCTTCCTTCACCAGGGCGGGCTTCTTCTCAGCGGCAGCCTTCTTCACAGGAGCGGCCTTGACTGGCTTGGCTTCTTCCATGAAGTCGTCATCGTCATCGTCGTCCATGTCGTCGTCAGCATCTTTCGGTGCAACTTCAACTTTGGGGGCCAGCGCCTTAACCGCCTTGACAGCTTTGACTGGCTTGAGGACACCTTTTGCGAGTGCATCGTCAAGATACTGCTCGGCTTCGTCAGTGGTGACCTTCAGCGCCGGAGCGATTTCAGAGATCAGATTGACACGCGCCCGCTCGTACATCGTTCGCTCAGCAGCAGACAAAGATGCGTCACGATTACGCGCCGCCAAGTTACGAACAACTTCGGCCACCTGATACACATCGCCACTCTTGAGTTTTTCTTGGTGATTCTTGAAACGGCGGCTCCAGTTGCTGGGGACGCGTGGGTCAGCCTTGGCTAACACTGCGACAAGATCTTCAAGTTCATCTGGTGACACTGGTGGACGAACGCCGACCTCATCAACTTTGGATATAGGTACTCGCAACGTCATTTCACCAATGACGGTACGCAGCACCAAATAATCCTGGACCTTGCCAGTATTCAATGGGTCTTGCTTGCTGATCGATTCCACCTTGCACGCTCCGTGCTGAGGGTAGATGACGGTGTCACCCTTCTTGAACTTCACGCAGACCTCATTCAGTATTCGCCGGCATTTAGGGATGAATGACCACCGGAACAGTCGCCAAAGTCTACGAGTAAAATCACTGATTTCATCAGGTCAAACCCGTTTTGATGTGCGCCCTCGGCACGATTCGAACGTACGACCGATGGATTAGAAGTCCATTGCTCTATCCAGCTGAGCTACGAGGGCAAGCCTCTCAAGGTTACTAGCCCACTCGCCCTGAGGGACGCAACCTTTGCCTAGCCAGCCAGCAAACGCCTTCTCAACAAATCCAGAGCCGAAATCACCGACATCTGGCGCATTTGATCTCTTTGACCCGGCATCCGCAGAGTGGTGGCAAATGCTGGTTCACCTGAAAGGGCAATTCCCACGCAGACCGTGCCAACCGGCTGACCTTCTTGCTCAGTTGGACCAGCCACGCCAGTCAGCGAGAGTCCCACATCAGAACCCAATACGCGACATGCACCCTGCGCCATCGCAATGGCCGCGGCCTCAGTCACCACAGGCCCACGAGGCACCCCTAAAAGGTCATACTTCACTTCGCTGGCATAGGAGACCACGCATCCACGCAGAACGTCACTTGCTCCTGGAACTGCAGACAGCCTGCCCGACACCAATCCCCCAGTGACCGACTCGGCCAGCCCCAAAGTCAGGCCGCGGCTCCGTAAAATATCCAGCACCACTGACTCCATCGTTTCGGCATCAAAGCCAAAGATCACCTCGCCCACAAGATCGTGCACCTTGAGTTGCCAGTGATCAAGTAACGCATGCGCTTGCTGCTCGTCGGTGTGTTGCGCAGTGAGACGAACCTTGATTCCTTCCCAACCACTCGCCAAAAAAGCCAAGGTGGGATTTCCGAGTTTTTCCAATTCGTTGATCACTGGGTTGAGTCGCTCATTTAAGCCACTTTCACTTTCACCCCAAGTCCTAATCACGCGACTGACAATGACTCCTGCCTCACCGGCCCGTGCGCGCAGATCGGGCAAGATGGCTCGCTCCATCATGTCTTGCATCTCATGGGGAACTCCAGGGACGGCATAAATCACTTTGTCCCCCACTGGACATATCAAACCTGGCGCTGTACCTCGTGTCTGATGAATGACTGTGGCACCCACTGGCACCATGGCTTGCTGAAGATTGTTGTCAGCCATTCGGCGACCGCGACTTTCAAACATCTCGCGGATGACTTGAGCAATATCTTCATGCAATACAAGTTCAACACCCATGACCTCGGCTATTGCCTCGCGTGTCAGATCATCATGCGTGGGACCTAGTCCGCCACACATAATGACAGCATCCGTCTCAACTAAAGCGGCTCGAACCACGTCAACGATGCGTTGATGATTATCGCCGACCTTGACTTGCAGTAACGAACTAATGCCATGTGCAGCTAGGCGCTCGCCAATCCATGAAGAATTAGTGTCAACGATTTGCCCAAGAAGAAGTTCGGTTCCCACGGCGACGACGGAACAGCGCACCTCAACCTGCCGGATTCAGCGCGGCCCGCTTGAGACGCTGGGCCCGCCACATATATTGCAGACCGCTAGTAGTCGTCAGAAACACTGCGATCCATAACAACCACAACCACAACCATGTCCCGTCATCCGCTGTGAGAGGAATGATGGCGAAACCGACACTCAGCTGCTGCGCCACAGTTTTGAACTTCGCTAAACGGCTTGCAGGAACGCTGATCCCTTTAGCTCCCGCTAGTACCCGATACATACTGATCGCAACTTCACGGATAGCGATAACCAGAACTGGCACCACCCAATACACATCGCGACTCACCAAGGTGAACATTGCGCCGAGGACTAAAACTTTGTCAGCCAATGGATCGAGAAAGGCTCCCGATCGAGTTGCCCCATGCCGGCGAGCCAAATATCCATCAATGCCGTCGCTTGAACAGAGCACGAACCATAAGGCAAAGGCAACCCACGAACCTCCTGGATAATCGGGGATCACCACAAACATCAAAGGCGAAACAAGTATCCGTCCAACGGTGACTGCGTTGGCCCAGGTGGCTATGGCGTTGGGGTCGACTGGCACGCTCTAAGCCTGCCACATTGACCATGCTCAGACCTAGATTGCGCGACCCTAGTTACATCAGGTTGCTGAGATGGCAATGAGATCAGGACCCATGGCAGAAGTGATCTCAACATCGTAAAACTCACCGACCGCGAGATCCTGCGGTACTTCAATGATGCCGTCAATCTCTGGGGCCTCACGATGACTACGGGCCTCTCCAGGTTCATCCACAAGAACATTGAGCGTTCGACCAATGAGATCATCGCGACGACGTGCGGTGATGTTGTCTTGCATTTCGCTCAGTTCCAATAGACGTTCACGCATCAGGCCTTCTGGGACCTGACCATCAAGGTCAACGGCATATGTGCCATCTTCGGGCGAGTAGGCAAAGAAGCCACACCAATCAAGTTGTGCTTGCTCAACAAAACTCAATAACTGATCATGATCTTCTTCCGTTTCACCCGGATAGCCAACAATGAAGTTACTGCGAAAGGCTGCATCAGGTTCACGAGATCGAATATCACTGATGCGGTTGAGGAAACGCTGACCATCGCCCCAGCGACGCATACGGCGCAACAATGGCTTACTCACATGTTGCAGAGAGAGATCAAAATAAGGAACTCCGGTGTCACAGATGGCATCAATCAAGGCATCGCTTAAATCGCTGGGATAGAGATACAACAGACGTGTCCGCTCAACCATTTTGGAGACTTCACGCACGAGAGAAACAATGCTTCCTGCTCCAAGTTCAGTCGGACGATCCTTGCCGTAGCTAGCCAAGTCTTGGGCGACGAGGACAATTTCGCGGGCTTGCAATTGTTCGACTTCGGCAAGAATTGATGACACGTCACGACTGCGTTGCGGTCCACGAAATGATGGAATCGCACAAAAGCCACAATTTCGATCGCAACCTTCAGCAATTTTCACATACGCCCACGGCGACAACGACTTTGGGCGAGGCAAATTTAAGAGATCTAAAAGAGGAATCGGCGCCGATCCCACAGGAATCAATTTCTTTGCAGCAGGTGTATGAACTGGAACTCCGAAACCTGCCACAAGGTCTACTTCGGGAAGTTCATCTGCAAGTTCTTGTCCGTACCGTTCGGCCATACAACCGGTCACGACCAAACGAGAGGTTTCCTTACGTTGTCCATCAAGGGACAAAATCGTGTCAATAGATTCCCGCCGCGCCTCATCAATAAAAGCACATGTATTGACAACAACAAGGTCAGCGTCACCCGCCGAATCGGTGGGGAGCATGCCATCGGCAAGCAAGGTACCGATCAATTTGTCGGAGTCAACCTGATTCTTGGGACAACCAAGCGTTTCAACGTAGAAGTGCTGCACTTGATTGGTCACGACATATGAGGCTACCTGCTGGGGTCGCGGCAGAGCGTTAAGCCGAGTAGGCCAACTTCAAACCACCGTATTTCCACTGGGTCTTCACGAGTCGGCCAGTACCTGACAGGGTGATGTAGGCAGTATCGCTACCATCGGCGGCGAAGCAAATATTTGTCGTCAATAGGTCACCTGTGGCGACATGCTCCAGCAACTCGCCAGATGGGGAAATGACAGTAATGCCGCCATTGACCAAGGTGGCCACGCAGACATTCCCCGCCCCATCCACAGCGAGCGAATCAAGCAATTGCAGACCTGGTAATCCGTACAAGACAGCCTGCGTATCTCCTGGCATAGTTGGCGCCAAGACGCCTGGCGCCGTGATGTTGCGACGAAAGACGCGACCAGTGTGTGTCTCGGCCCAATAGGCCGTCGTTCCATCGGGAGAAAGACCAATGCCGTTCGGTCCTTCAACTGGGAAATCAATTTCGCGAATTGAAGAACCGTCTACAGACGCATAGTAGATGGCCGTCAAGTCCGCCGTCCGCGCCGTGAGGTCACGAATGCCGTGATCGGTGAAATAGAAACCACCGGAAGTATCAAAAACCAAATCGTTGGGAGCGCGCAATGCTCGACCGTCGCACTCGGTATACAGATCAGTCACTTCGCCAGTTGAGATATCGACGCGCTGGATGCGACCACCACTGTAATTTGCTTGATCAAAAGGGCCAGGAAAACTCAGTCCGCCAAAGTCAAGTTCTGTAAAGCAACCGCCGTTATTACACACGTAGAGAAATCCATCGGGACCAATAGCGGCACCATTCGGTCCACCGGTCATCTCAGCGATTGTTTCTTTAGATCCGTCAGGACGGACACGCGTGATGCGCGGTCCAAACATTTCCACCAAAATAACGCTGCCATCCCGCATCGCAATCGGACCTTCTGGAAACCTCAAACCATTTGTGACTTCAATAAGTTCCACGACACTTCTCCCCTCAGCGAAACCACATGGCCCGCCAACAGGTGATACTAATCCACAGAACTTTTAGAAGATATGTCGAGGACTAGAGCGCCTCAAACTCCTCAACCGTCATCAGGACTTCGCGCGCCTTGCTGCCCACACTCGGTCCGACAATGCCTTGTTGCTCCAGCAGATCAATCAGGCGACCAGCGCGCGCAAAACCCACTCCTAGTTTGCGTTGAAGCATTGATGTGGAGCCCGTTTGGCTACGTACGACCAGTTCCAGGGCTCGCTTGAGTAATGCCTCATCACTATCGACGTCTCCATAACTCTCGGTGATGGCTTGCCCAGCAGGGCTACCTGCGGCCGGTTCATCGCCTTCCACACCACTCACATATTGAACCGTTGGGGCCTGTTGTCTCCAAAAGGCAACGACCTTGCGGACTTCTTCTTCGTCAACCCAGCAACCTTGAATACGTTGAGCCACCGATGAGTTACCAGGCAAAAGCAGCATGTCTCCCTTGCCGACCAGTTTTTCGGCACCAACCTGATCAAGAATCACTCGACTGTCCATCTGTGATGACACAGCAAAAGCGGCGCGGGCAGGAACGTTGGCTTTGATCACTCCAGTGATCACGTTGACCGAAGGACGTTGCGTCGCAACAATTAAGTGGATACCAACGGCTCGAGCTTTTTGCGCGATGCGCGTGATGCTCTCTTCAACATCGCGGGCAGCCACCATCATCAGGTCGTTTAACTCGTCAACCACTACCACGATGTAGTGCATGTGCTCATATTCGCGTTCAGACCCAGCGGCGGCCTTGATTTCACCACGGTTAAAGGCTGCGTTGTAGCCAGTGATGTCGCGATAGCCCATCTCAAAGAGAAGGTCGTAACGCTTCTCCATTTCACGCACCGCCCATTGCAAGGCATTAGCGGCTTTCTTGGGATTCGTCACGGGCTGGGTGAGTAAATGTGGGAGCCGCGCATATTGACCCATCTCCACTTGTTTAGGGTCTATCAAGATCAATTTGACTTGATCGGGTGTTGAACGCATCAAGATTGAAGTGATGATGCAGTTGATGCCGCTTGACTTACCTGCGCCCGTGGCTCCTGCAATTAATAGGTGAGGTGTCGTCGCCAAATTCAAGAACACAGAACGGCCCGCAATATCTTTGCCGATCGCTACGTCAAGCGGATGACTGGCCACTTTTGATTCGGCCGAAGCCATGAGGTCACCTAAAGCCACGAGTTGACGAGTCTTATTTGGAACCTCAATACCGATCGCCGACTTGCCGGGAATCGGCGCCAAGATCCGCACATCGGTAGCCGCCATTGCATAGGCAATATCTTTTTGCAATGAAGTCACACGCGCCACCTTGACGCCGGGACCGAGTTCAAGTTCATAACGAGTCACAGTCGGACCAACGGTTTGGTCAACAAGAGTGACCTTGACACCATGAGACAACAATGCTGCTTCAAGATCTTCACCGCGTTGACTAACTTCGCTTTGATCGATGGCTTGCTTACTACTGCGCGCCAAATAGGAAAGTGGCGGCAACTTCCACTCACGCGCACTCATTGCTGGCGAGTCGAACTGCCCTTGAGTGTGAGGAACGTCTACTTCGGCTGAAGGTCGCGGCGTCTTCACAGGTGGGACAAAAACCTCTTCTGGTTCTTGCTCAACTGCAGGCTCCTCATGATCAAGCGGTTCGACCTCTAGTTCGTCGTATTCGCCCACAGTCTCTTCTTCATCGGCATCCGCTTCAACGTCATCCTCTCCAACGTCGTCCTCTCCATCATCTTCAGAGATTGTGCCGAGACTCTCAGTGAGCGATCGTGCGCTTGCTCGAGCGCCACTCACAATCGTGGAGAAAAAGCTGCCAACAGCACTGGCTGCATCTTTCAGACTGAGACTTGAAATCAACAAACTGCAACCGAGAGCCAGTGCTGTCAAAACCAGAACCGCAGCAATATCACCAATCGTCACTTGCAGGATCTGGCCGAGTATCGCTCCCAACCATCCCCCTGCGCCGCCAAGAGCATCCACACCTGTGAAGGCATCTGGGCCCTTAAAAACATGCAAAATTCCGAGAGCGGATAACACAACTCCACCCCACCCAAGAGCCAACTTCACTCGATTGGGCGCTTCGTCTCCACGCAGTTGCGCCACGCCGATAGCAACGAATACCAATGGCAAGCAATATCGACCGAGTCCCAGCAGACAGCCAAGAGCCGTGTCCGCCCCGCGCCCAACCGGACCAGCGAGTCGGGCATAGACCGCTAAGCCAACGATGACGCCCAAGACGATAAACGCAATCGCCACAAACTCACTTTCGCGACCATTAATCGCCCGACGAACTTCGCCAGTCTGCGAAGCCTCCGCTTGATCCCCACGACCAGCAGAATTGGAGCGCGAGTGGGTCTTCTTCGCCGTTGGTTTTTTCGCACTCATCAACCCCAACGCTAGCAATGGGGCGCGCATGCGTTCGGTCATACCCCCAGTTAGGCACACTGTTTTTATGGCAATAATCGGCTAAGAAGCATCCGTACCGATGATCTCACCATCTTTCGTCACGAGCACGGACATTTCACCGCCTTGCGAGGAGTTCATACGCACTCGATAATCAGCAACTCCCGTGGACCCCGACGCCGTGCCCACTCCGGCAATGACGAACATTTTCGCCGTTGAATTGGGCAATGCACTGACGACTATCAATAGTACTTTTTCTACTGAAAAATTAACAGCGGAGCGCGTGAAGGTCGGTCCATTAGCAGCCAGTGGCAGAGCTACATCCTCAAGACCGTCTTGCGGTGTAAAAACATATTGCACCATGGCATCGGGCAATCCGTCGGGATTTGGTTGACCATCAAGATCGGTGGCAAGAAAAAGGTTGACGACCGAGTCAGTGACATTGATTTCAAAATAAGCCTGATCTTCACCGACCGCTGCATCAACGGCATCCATTGCCTGCTCAATGAGATCAAGCCGCAGACTTGAGTCTTTGACAGCTGGTTGCTCGCTTCCGCAAGCCGACAACACAATGACTAAACACCCGACAAAGTATTTCGGAGACAATTTCTTTCGGGCCACCTAGGCCTCCATGACCACGGGGACAATCATCGGACGGCGCTTGGTTCGCTCGTTCACAAAACGACCAGCAGCACGGCGTACGTCTTTCTCCAAAGCTTCAGGACTACGCACACCTTCCGCCAAAGCCTTTTCCACAGCAGCAGCCACGACTTCACAGGCTTCATCAAGTAAATCTTCAGCCTCTGGGGCGTAGACCCAACCGCGAGTGATGATCTCAGGGCCCGTCAGCACTTTCCCAGTGGCGACGTCGACAGTCACAATGACGACAACAACACCTTCTTCAGCAAGAACTTTTCGGTCGCGCAACACGCCCTGTCCAACGTCACCGACGATGCCATCAACATACAAATAACCAGCTGGAATTCGCGCTACTCGAGCGAGTCCTTCATCAGAAAGTTCAAGGACATCTCCATCTTCGCAGAGCAAAACATTGGACTTCGCAACTCCCATGATGATGCCCAACTTTGCATGAGCCACGAGATGCCGATACTCGCCGTGCACTGGCACGAACCATTCTGGCTGAACAATTGAAAGATACGTTTTGAGTTCGTCGGCTTGGGCATGTCCTGTGGCGTGCACATCAGCGATACCGGAGTGCACTACTTCAGCGCCAGCACGCAACAGTCCATCAATTACTCGCGTCACATTGGTCTCATTGCCTGGAATAGCATCGCTGGACAAAATAACTGCGTCACGTTCAGTGACTTTTAGCCATTTACTATCGCCACGCGCCATCAACGACAGAGCCGACATGGGTTCGCCCTGACTGCCAGTGGAGATAATGCACACTTTGTGCGCTGGATAATCATCGGCTTGTTCAATATCAATCAACGTGTCATCTGGAACATGAAGAACCCCGAGATCACGGGCCATACGCACATTTTTCTGCATTGAGCGACCCATCGTGGCCACCTTGCGCCCAGTTTCCACAGCGGCATCGATGATCTGTTGAATTCGGTGAATATGACTTGCAAAACTGGCAGTAATGATTCGGCGGTCACGGTGCTCATGAAACAAAGCCCTCAGAGCACCGCTGATTGATGTTTCGCTTGGAGCATGCCCATGTTCTTCGGCGTTCGTCGAATCGCATAACAGCAAACGAATTCCCTCTGTTGAAGCGATAGCACCGATGCGCGCTAAATCGGTGCGGCGACCATCCACTGGAGTGAGATCCAATTTGAAGTCACCAGAGTGCAAGAGCACTCCTTGTGATGTATGCACGGCGACGGCAAAAGCATGTGGCACAGAGTGTGTGACAGGAATGAACTCAACATCAAATGGGCCGATCATTCTTCGTTCACCGTCGCGCACAACAATCAGTTCAGTGCGACCGAGCAGTCCCGCTTCTTCAATGCGGTTGCGTGCCAAACCCAAAGTGACATCAGAGCCATAGACCGGAAAACTGAGATCGCGCAATAGATACTGCAAGCCACCGACATGATCTTCATGCCCATGAGTCGCCACACAGGCCACAACCCGATCAGCATTTTCACGGAGCCAGGTGAAATCAGGAAGAACTAGATCAATGCCATGCATATCGGCATCAGGAAACATCAGCCCACAATCGATGAGTAACAACTTGTCATCTTGTTCGATGACCATACAGTTGCGACCAATTTCGCCGAGACCACCGAGAAAGGCAATCCGGACTGGCGCTGCCATCAGGAGGCTCGCAAACGAGAAGCCTGAAGATTGGCGAGAACTACTTTGGCCTTCTCGACGACGAAATCAGCAGGTGGACCCATCGGCAAACGACACTCGCCGACTGGAATACCTAGCAAATTCATCATCACTTTGCTGGGGATCGGGTTAGGTGATTCGTCTCCAGTTTCGTAGGCAAAACTTTCCAGCAGGCGTTGATTGATGGCCAGCGCGCCGACGGTGTCTCCATCTTGCCAACAACTAAACATCTGCTGATGATCAATCGCCGACCAATGTGTGGCCACGCCAATCACTCCAACTGCACCGACAGCCAGCAATGGCAATGTCAATCCATCATCACCGCTGTAAACCTCAAAGCCAGATGGAGCAGCGGCGATGACATTGGCAGTTTCAGCAGGATTTCCGGCAGCATCTTTTAAAGCCACGACCGTTGGAACATCATGAGCCAACTTCAACAAAGTTGAGGTACTGATTTTTCGCCCTGTCCGTACGGGAATGTCGTAGACGATGATTGGCAGATCAGAAGCGGCGGCCACGGCGCGAATATGAGCCTCAATACCCGATTGCGGAGGGCGGTTGTAATACGGCGCGACAACTAATAGCCCCGCCACGCCCAACTTACTGGCCTCTTTCGTCATATGAATTGAGTGCAAGGTGTCGTTAGTTCCCGTACCCGCAATCACAGGAATGGTCACTGCTTCGGCCACTGCTGCAAACAAACTCAATCGCTCATGATCCGTCAACACGGGCGCCTCGCCAGTTGTTCCGGCTATGACGAGTCCATCATTACCGTTGGCTTGCAACCATTTTGCTAAACGTTGAGCACCATCAAGGTCAAGCGCCCCACTGGCATCAAAAGGTGTCACCATTGCTGTGAGAACATTTCCAAAACGAGCCATCAGAAACTCCCCTCCTTAGCGCGATCAATTCCTTGAGTGAGGATCAAGTCTTCATGAAGTTCCATCCACACATCGTGGAATGAACCACACATCACTCCCGTAAACATATTGTTTACTCCACCTTCAACCAAGGCACAGGTTGACTCAAGACGAGGTCCGTAATTAGCCAGACGCGGCAAAATCAGCGTCATGGCTTGAAGCACTGGCACTGCCGATGCATGCAATGCCGTCAAGCGTTTGATGACCGATTGGTCATAGGCGGCGTCACTGTGATCATTAGGAGCACCATCGCGCAACTGCCAATCTCCACAGAGATGTTTGAAAGAATCATTGATCTCTAAAAATTGATGATAGTGAACCTTCAAAGGCTCTAGATCAAGACCTGCAATGTCACGATCCAAGGCTGGGCGATGCGCAGTTCGACCTGCAGGTGTGAGTTGCCACAATGAACGAGCCTCACGGAACATGACTAACCCCTCAGCAGCCAGTTCTTGCAGATGAGAATCCACTTCGCTGACCTTGAGAGCCACGATCTCGGCCAAGGTCTCAGTTTTGGCGAATCCCTTAATACGCAAAGCGTGGTATGTCAGAAATTTGGGATCGGCTTGATAAGAATTTGAACGGGCCATACCCTTGACATCGTAGTGCTTAGGCTCGCCACGCAAGATACCGATTCGCCATAGGTGCGCCCCACGATGAACCCAATGACCTGTTCATGGGCACTAGCGTCAAGATGTGGACCAGATGGCGATGAGCGACACCCAGCGAACGAACCTGGTGATCATCTTTGGTGGACAGTCCGCTGAACATGATGTCAGTTGCTCAACGGCTGCCCATGTGATGAAAGCCATTGATCTTCGGCGCTATACGGTCACAGCCCTAGGTATCGATGTACATGGCCAATGGCACCTTGCTGAATCGGCAATGGCTGCTTTGGATCGTGGCTCAGATGCTGTACCTGACCGCTTGCAAGCCAGTGGACCCGTAGTTGCTGCATCACTGGCGCTGACCGCCGCTATGGGAAACGCAAACGCTGTGGTGATGTCCCTATTACATGGACCCATGGGTGAAGATGGAACCATTCAAGGCCTGTTGGAATTACTTGACGTGGCCTATGTCGGAGCCGGAGTTTTGGGTTCATCGATTGGCATGGACAAAGCACTCTCCAAAGATGTGCTGGCACGTCACGGAATCGCCCAACCGCGATACCACGCTCTTCGAGAATCAGAAATCAACCCTGAAACCCTGCGCGATATTGTCAACGAACTTGGGCTGCCGCTATTCGTCAAGCCCGCCAATATGGGTTCTTCCGTCGGCGTCAGTAAGGCACACGATGTTGACGAGGTCATAGCAGCGACTGAGCAGGCACTTACTTACGACGAATGGATCGTCTTTGAAGAGGCCATCAAGGGACGTGAGATTGAAGTCGCTGTACTTGGCAGTCTTGAACCCGAAGCCAGCGTGGCGGGGGAAATTGTTCCAGCCCATGAGTTTTATGATTACGAAGATAAATATCTTGGCGATAGTGCTCAACTGCTAGTGCCCGCGCCGTTAAGCGATGCTGCTGCGAATGAAGTGCGCCAACTGGCAGTGAAAGTTTTCCAGGCGTTGCGCGGCGAGGGTTTAGCGCGAGTCGATTTTTTCTATGAAGAAAATGGTCGTGGCTTTCTGTGCAATGAGATCAATACCATGCCTGGCTTTACACCGATCTCGATGTACCCGAAATTATGGTTAGCTTCGGGGCTGAGTTACCCTGAACTGATTGACCGCCTCGTCGAACTGGCTCAACAGCGTCACGCCCGTCGGCGCAGAAATACTGCCCACTGAGATGTCACTACGGCGCCAGTGCTGCCCGCAAAAATGAGGTCAACTCATTGCGCAGTTTTCGCAGACCAATGACATCTTGACTCCACCCGACAACTCGCAAGGCCTCAGGTTCAGTCGCAATGCCGGCGACCGTGGCGTACACCAAAGCGATAATCAGTGACGGATCCCCCTGACGCAGTCGACCCGCTTGCATTTCAGTTCGCAGCCAAGTCCCAGCACGAGTCACCAGTGGATTGAGAATCTCGGTCAGGTGTTCGGCTGCACCCGTGGGCAAACGACTCAATTCGCGGAGTAAACCCAATAAGGCAGGACGGCGCACGGCCGGGCGAAAAACAGCGTGGATCACCGCTTCGAGACGATCCAAGGGCATATCGGGTGCAGAACGAATGGCAGCCTCAACGACAACGGTTAATTCGGCGGCCATATTGACCAAAACAGCCTGAATGAGATCGTCTTTGGAGGCAAACCAATACAGCAACGATTGTTTAGCGACGCCCACCTCAGCAGCAATCTGATCCAGGCTGACAGAGTCAAATCCCCTGGTACCGAAGAGAATCGTGGCACTTTCCAGAATCCGTTCGCGAGTGTCACTACGGCGATTGGGGGCGAGTGAGTGACGAGCCATCACCCATTCCTACCAGCCCCAGAGACCTTTTTGTGAGATTGTCTACCATTTGGTAGAGAACCGTGATAAAAATGATCTGTGATTTCAGAGAATCTTCGGGGCAAGCGCATCGCAATCACTGGGGCAACTGGCTTTGTTGGCACTGCCCTAGTTGAGCGTTTGCTGTTCAGCGTGCCTGATTGCGAGTTGGTGTTACTGGTACGTGATGGCCGCCGCACACCCGCTGCCGAGCGAGTTCGGCGCGAGATTCTAAAAAATGATGCCTTCGATCGACTGCGAAAAAAACTCGGAGCAGATTTTGATGCCAGCATCATGGGTCGAATCTCTGTCGTGGCCGGAGATGTCAGTACCGATGGACTTGGACTATCACCAAGTGATGCGCAAATATTTGCATCATGTGACATCGTCATCCACTCCGCAGCGAGCGTCTCTTTTGATTCCCCGCTTGATAGTGCGGTGGAAGTCAACTTGCTGGGGCCGATGCGCATTGCTGAATTACTCAATGCCATGGGACCAAAAGCCGATGGCACAATGCCTCATTTAGTGGCCGTCAGTACTTGTTATGTGGCTGGCAACCGACGCGGCACGGCACCTGAAGAACTTGTCAGTGCCGGACCATTCGATATTGGGCTGAATTGGAAGACTGAAGTCACCGCGGCGCGACGTTTACGCGGCGATGCCGAAGCAGCAAGTCGTGCCCCCGCACAACTTGCGAACTTTCGCTCACAAGCGCGTTCAGAATTAGGAGCCGCTGGGGCCCCCGCATTAGCTGCCAAGACTGAACAGAATCGCCAACGTTGGGTCAAAGATCAACTTGTTGAAGCGGGTCGCACGCGTGCCGCCAGCGTGGGTTGGCCAGATGCATATGCCTTCACCAAAGCTCTCGGCGAGCAAGCCCTACATGAGACAAAAGGAAATGTGCCGGTCAGTATTGTTCGGCCTTCCATCATCGAATCGGCCCTGTCCGAACCCTCACCTGGCTGGATTCGCGGATTTCGCATGGCCGAACCCGTCATCATTTCCTACGCTCGAGGATTACTTGATCAGTTTCCCGGTGTTCCAGAAGGCACGGTGGACGTCATCCCAGTTGACCTAGTCGTGGCGGCGATTGTGGCAGTTGCCGCTCTGGGTCCAGATCAAGCACCACACATCACACAAGTTGCTTCTGGTTCAACGAACCCACTCAAATACCGCACCTTGGTGGACAATGTTCGCGACTGGTTTACCCAGCATCCAATTTATGATGCAGAAGGTCAGCCCATTGTCGTGCCTGATTGGAAGTTTCCCGGTCGTGGAAAAGTTGAAAAACAACTCACCCGCGCGAAAACGGTCATCGCCCAGAGCGAGAAACTTCTTGGAGCTTTACCCTTGCGCGGTACGCAGGCGGCATGGTCCACAAAACTTGAAGATCGCCGTGGTGAAATCGAACGAGCCCTTGAATATGTTGAGTTATACGGTCTTTATACCGAATGTGAAGCGATCTATTCAGTTAACAATTTGTTAGCCATCAACGAGCGTATGAGCGAGGCAGATCGAGAGACTTTCTGTCTTGATCCGCGAGTCGTACATTGGCCGACCTATATCTCAACCATTCACCTTCCATCCATTGTCCTGCACAGTCGAGTGAAGACCACACCTGGCAAAAGCACTCTTGACCGCAGTGACAGGCTGCGCAAGCAAGTCCTTGATCCAAGTCGGCATGTGGCGGCTTTTGATCTAGAGAATACTTTGATTTCCAGCAATGTCGTGGAAAGTTTCTCGTGGCTAGCGACACGCAGATTGAACTCCCCCGAACGCGTACGTTATGTTTTGCGCACCCTGCGCGAAGCACCGAACTTATTGTCCATGGATCGCAAAGACCGTTCCGACTTCTTGCGCTATTTTTACCGGCGTTACGAAGATGCCCCCGTGCAACAAATCGAAGAAGATTCCCAAGAACTTTTGGCGCAACTGATTATGACAAAAAGTTTTCCCGCTGGACTTCGTCGAGTTCGCGAACACCGCGCTCTCGGGCATCGCACGATTCTGATTACGGGAGCCATGAGTTTTGCCGTTGAAGGCTTACGACCATTATTTGATGAAATTGTGGCCGCCGAAATGACAGTGCGACCCGATGGCACATATTCGGGTGAACTTGCACGAGTTCCACCAACCGGAGAAACACGTGCCCAAGTTTTGGCCGATTACTGCGCTAGCGAAGGTTTGCGCCTTGAGGAATCAATTGCCTACGCCGACTCCAGCAGTGATTTACCGATGCTTGAAGCCGTCGGCTTTCCAGTGGCCGTGAACCCCGAAACGCGTCTGGCAACGATTGCTCGCAAACGCGGCTGGCTCGTTGAAAATTGGGAGAAAGCATCTGGAGGTCCAAGACCACGCCTTCCTCTCGGTCCCATGATGTCTGAGCGCGAACAGAAGCGTTTTTCTGAACGAAATAAGCGCTCTTCGTATCGGTCGGGATTATGAAAGCACTGAAGATCACTCGGAGCAACACCAAGTTTGCCGTGGCCCGCCTGGTCAGCCCGATCAGTGCTCTTGGAGCTGCCAAATTTGGGCCACTCTCATTAGTCAATGAATCTGCACCCGAGCTCCCCAATGCCGAGGGTTGGCATCGCATCACCCCCCGTCTCACGGGTATCTGTGGTAGCGATTTGTCGCTCGTTGAAGGCCACGCATCAACATACTTTGACGATTGGGTCTCCTTCCCCTTTGTTCCTGGTCACGAAGTTGTGGCCGATTGCGATGACGGTCGCCGTGTCGTCCTTGAACCTGTACTCGGTCACGCATGTCGCGGTCTTCCACTCCCATTTGAAGGCGCTGCCCCAGGAGACGGCGATGATTATGCGCACCTAGTCGGTGGTCATCTCGAGCCCGGTATTCAAACTGGATTTTGTCATTCCACAGGTGGTGGGTGGGCCAGCGAACTCATTGCCCACGAAAGTCAGTTACACAGCATCCCTGATGCCATGAGCGATGAACAAGCCGTTCTTGTTGAGCCTGCAGCCGGAGGGATTCACGCTGCTTTGGCGACCTGGCCCGCCGTACAGATCGCACTTCAGCGAGGTGAAACACCCATCGTGGCGGTTCTCGGAGCGGGCACGATGGGACTATGCGCGATCGCTGGCTTGCGGCGCTACGTGCCAGGCGTGCGGATCATCGTTGGTGCTCGTTATCCACATCAGCAATCCTTAGCGCGTTCCCTCGGCGCTGACGTTGTCGTTCCTTCCGCAGAATTAGCACGTGCAGTACGCCGAGAATCTGGCTGTCATGTTGTCGGCGATTATCTCTCGGGTGGATGTCATGCAACCATTGACGCTGTCGGAAGTGCAGACAGCATTATGGACTGCTTGAAGTTCACTCGTCCCCGCGGTCGCGTTGTACTTCTCGGCATGCCAGCCATTGTTTCTTTAGACCTCACCGGTTTGTGGCATCGCGAAACTGCACTCATTGGTGCCTACACCTACGGAACTGAATCAATGCCCGATGGGACCCGCAAGCACACCTTTGATCTTGCTATTGACACTGCTGCTGAGTGCCAACTTGAGCGCCTTGTTTCTGCTTCCTATCGCCTTGATGATTACAAAGATGCCATCGCTCATGCAGCGGCATCTGGACGTCGTGGTGCCGTGAAAATTGTATTTGACTTGCGTTCAACTTCGGAACGCAAAAAGAAGGAGACCAACTAATGCCTCGTCCTGGTTTTGTTTTAGAAGTTGATAAGTCGACACCACCTATTTTATTTTGGCGAGGTGAAAACTTTTCCTTAGAAAAACTGCCTGCTGGTCGTAGTCGCGTGATCTACGCGCCAGAACCTCTCCCAGCCATTGAGGATGTCGACGGTGCAATTCGTCATGCCCTTCTCAATCCCATTGAACAAGACCCCTTACCCGAGCAACTGTTCCCTGGAATGAAACTGACTATCGCTTTTGACGATGTGAGTTTGCCCTTACCCAAGATGGAACGCCCCGATATTCGTCAGCGCGTCATTGAGGCAGTACTCGACATGGCCGCCGAAGCGGGTGTTGACGATGTGCACATCATTTCAGCCTTGGCACTGCATCGCCGAATGACCGAAGAAGAACTTCGCCACTGCCTGGGCGATCGCATCTACGATGCCTTCGCTCCGCGTGGGACGTTGTATCAACATGATGCAGAAGACCCCGATAATTTGACCTACCTCGGGCAAACCCCACACGGCGAAGATGTTGAAATCAATAAGCGTGCCGCTGAGAGCGATCTACTTGTCTATGTCAACATCAACCTCGTGGCCATGGACGGTGGTTGGAAGAGCACCGCAACAGGCCTTTCCTCTTATAAGTCGCTACGTCATCATCACAATCCTGAAACGATGATTCATTCTCGTAGTTTTATGGATCAGCACCGCAGTGAACTGCACAAAAGCAACTGGCGAATGGGCAAAGTCTTGATCGACAGTGGTGTCAAAGTTTTCCAAATTGAAACCACTTTGAACACCGACACATTTCCCTCTCCATTTGGTTTCCTAGCCAAACGTGAATGGGAATGGTCACCCTCTGACCGTATGACCTATCTCGCTTCAACCAAAGCGCTGAAGCGCACGCCAACACGTCTGGCACGCAAGATATTTCATTCAATTGAAGCCCCCCACCAGATGACAAGCGTGCAAGCTGGTGACGTTGAAGCCGTACACCGCATCACGACGGAACACGTCTATAAGCAGCAACTCGTTGAGGTGAAAGGTCAGACCGACATTTTGACGATGGGCATCCCCTACATCAGTCCTTACAACGTGAACTCGATCCTCAACCCGATCTTGGTGATGTGCATGGGTCTTGGTTACTACTTCAACATGTACAAAGGCATGCCGTTGGTGCGTGAAGGCGGAGTGATCATCATGACTCACCCAACTCAACCAGATTTCCATCCCGTGCATCATCCGTCATATATCGACTTCTTTGAGCAAGTTCTCGCTGATACCACTGACCCACATGTGATGTCACAAAAATGGGAGAAGCAGTACGCCGAAGACGAATGGTATAAGCATCTGTATCGCACCACCTACGCCTATCACGGAGTGCATCCTTTCTACATGTGGTACTGGGGTAGCCATGCTCTACAGCACTGCAGCAGAATTATCATCGTGGGTGGAGACCCTAAGACTGTTCGCCGTCTCGGATTCGTGCCCGCTTCAACAATGGATGATGCTTTGGAAATCGCCAGCGATGTTGTTGGTCGCGCACCCACCATCACCCATCTCCATTCGCCACCGCTGATGGTGGCCGATGTCTCGTGAATAGAGAACTGTGATGGCCCGACGCGACGATGCACCTTGGAAGCCGAGCAATTTAGCTAAAGCAGCGCGCCTTGGTGACTGGGTTGAACGGATCACTCACCCAATTGCCAAACGCACCTATCGTCAGGGTTTTCCATATCTTCCACCGACTGTGCCTTTGGGAATGGATGTTCCCCACAAGCCAGCAAAACTCGGAGCGGATTACGACACCTCGTGGGCTCGCAAGGCTCCCGCCAAGTTTGTCCGCCGAGGCATCGTCAACGGACCGATGCGACTCGTCATCAAAGGCATCACTAGCCCCAAGGTATATGGCACTGATCGACTCAGCGACTTACAGCGACTCGATGATCCCCCACCTTTAATTTTCACACCCAACCACCACAGTCACCTCGACACCGCAGTGATGGCGATCACAGTTCCCGAACCCTGGCGCTCAAAACTTGTTGTGGCTGCGGCGGCTGATTACTTTTTTGACAAACGTTGGAAAGCCATGATGGCCTCATTGTCTCTCAATGCGATCCCTATTGATCGCGAGGTCACTGGTCGCAAATCCTCAGAGATGATCAAAGAACTCATTGACGATGGCTGGAGTTTGATGATCTACCCAGAAGGTGGCCGCTCACCTGATGGCTGGGGTCAAGACTTCAAAGGTGGCGCCGCTTATCTCTCGGCAAGAACCGGTGCCGCCGTGGTCCCAGTTTTTATCGATGGCACGGGTGCGCTTTTCGGCAAGGGCATGACGCGACCCAAATTGGGCACTACGAAGGTGGTTTTTGGCCAACCATTACGAGCTCTTGACGAAGAAAATACACGCAGATTTTCGGCACGTATTGAGGCGGCCGTAACCGAACTTGGTGACGAATCTTTAACCGATTTCTGGACTGCTCGACAACGTTCAGCGCGCAAAGAAAATACAAAGTTGACGGGCCCCGAATACACCGGATGGCGACGTCAGTGGGCTCTTTCTGAGCGACGCGAAATGGGCACTGCGGGATTACGGCGCCGCCAAAAACGACGCTGGCCAGATCTTGGAAACTAACGAAGTCTTCTAGGGTTTCGTTTTCACAGGAATATTGATTTCGTCTCCTGGCAAAATCACCACAGATACATCAACCCAACCATTGGCAGCCATCAGCGCCGACACCGTGACGCCCCACTGATTGGCAATAGCAGAAAATGAGTCACCTGCGACAACGGTGTACTTACCTTGACCCGGGTCGGGCCCAGGCATTGTCGTCTCTGTTGGAATCGGCAGACCAGGCAAAGTAGTGGTCTGCATTGCCGAGGGTGGAATCAAAATATTTTGCCCAACCACGAGATTATGCAAAATGCCTTCGGGCCAATTGTTGTAACTCGCTAACTCAACCGGCGCTACCCCGAAACGACCAGCGATGGCGTACACAGAATCGCCACTGACAATCGTGTAACTGATAGCCGGCGGCAAAGTGTTTGCTGGGTCAACGGTCGTCACCACCGAGGGCGGAGTGGTGGCGTAATTAGTGGACGTCAGCGGACGCAAAGTAGTCGCCGAGGAACCAGGGTCAGCGCCGCAGGAAGCCAGCAAAGCCATGCCTGCAAGACCAACACCAATCAATGAAATACGAACTCTAAGCACGGGCGTCAATCTAGATCGTTTTGCGGTCGCGAACACGGCAACACCTGTGGACAACGCCACAGTTGAGTGTTTCACCGGTCCTTACACCAATGGTCGGGCACTCGGCGGAATCGGCGCAGGCAGTGTCGTCTCACCCATCAGGTACGTATCGACGCCTGCAGCACAAGCCCGACCCTCGGCTATTGCCCAAACAATCAGGCTTTGTCCGCGACCCATGTCTCCCGCTACGAACACCCCAGGGACATTTGACATGTACGCATCATCGCGCTTGAGATTGCCTCTCTCGTCAAGTTCAACACCCAATTTGTCAAGCCATGAGTCCTTTTCTGGTCCCACGAATCCCATCGCAAGGAATACAAACTCGGCGGCGATCTCACGTTCGCTACCTTCCACCTTGGTGAACTTTCCGTCTTTCATTTCAACCTCATGAAGCAACAAGGCGCGTACCCGACCCTCGCCATTGTCAAGGAATTTCTCGGTGTTCACGCTAAACAAACGCTGTCCACCCTCTTCGTGAGCCGATGTCACTTTGTAGACCATGGCAAATTGTGGCCATGGGTTAACCCCGCCACGTTCCATCGGAGGCTGAGGCATAATTTCCAGTTGGGTGACCGATGCGGCTCCCTGACGATGAGCAGTGCCTAAGCAATCAGCACCAGTATCTCCACCACCGATAATCACTACATGGCGACCAGCAACATTGATCGGCGAGGCATCGATATCACCTTGCTGCACTTTATTCGCCCATGGCAGGTACTCCATGGCTTGATGGATTCCGCCTAGGTCACGACCGGGCACTGCGAGTTCGCGCCATGCAGTTGCCCCACAGGCCAAAACGACCGAGTCAAAAGTAGCCAACAAAACATCAACATCCACATTTTGACCGACGATTGCGTTAGTTCGAAACTCAGTACCTTCGGCTTCCATCTGTTCAATACGACGATCAAGGTGACGCTTTTCCATTTTGAACTCAGGAATGCCGTAGCGCATTAATCCACCAATGCGATCAGCCCTTTCGAGAACGACAACTTCGTGGCCCGCACGCGTCAGTTGCTGGGCAACTGCCAAACCTGCAGGACCCGACCCAATCACGGCCACGCGCTTGCCAGTTTTCACACTCGGCAGTTGCGGAATGACCCAACCTTCTTCCCACGCACGATCAATGATTTCCACTTCGACTTGCTTAATCGCCACAGGGTTGGAATTAATGCCCACGACGCAAGCCGATTCGCATGGTGCAGGGCACAAGCGACCAGTGAACTCAGGAAAGTTGTTAGTGGCATGCAAACGATCAATGGCATCTTGCCAATGGCCGCGATACACCAGATCGTTCCAATCGGGAATCAAGTTCCCAAGTGGACATCCGTTGTTGCAAAACGGGATACCACAATCCATGCAACGTCCCGCTTGCTTATTCAACTCGTCATGATCGAATGGCTCGTAGACCTCTTTCCAGTCCCGTAAGCGCACCGAAACTGGACGATAACTTGGTCCCTGTCGATCCCATTTCAAGAATCCAGTTGTCTCACCCACGAGCTGCCTCCATCACGCTATCCAATGTTTCTTGTTCACTTGAACCTGATGCTTGCGCCTGCGCCATGACAGCGAGGACTCTCTTGTAATCACGCGGCATGACCTTGACAAATTTCGCAGATTCAATTTTCCACTCGCCAAGAATTCTCACTCCAACCGCGCTTTGCGTTTCGGCAACATGTGTCAACAAAATGCTCTCCAATTCACTGCGATCTGTGTCATCTAGGGTCTCAAGTTCGACCATCTCATAGTTCACCTTGGCCGCAAAGACTGAATCTGGGTCATAGACGTAGGCCACGCCCCCAGACATTCCAGCAGCGAAGTTGCGCCCTGTAGCACCAAGCACTACCACTCGCCCAGCGGTCATGTATTCGCAACCATGATCACCAAGACCTTCAACGACGGTAGTAGCGCCCGAGTTACGAACACAGAATCGTTCACCCACGATGCCCCGCAAATAGATCTCGCCACTTGTGGCGCCATAGCCAATGACATTCCCTGCGATCACGTTGTCTTCAGCCACAAAAGTGGCTGCATGATCGGGACGAATAACAATCCGACCCCCCGAGAGACCCTTGCCCACATAGTCGTTGGCGTCACCGGACAATCGCAAGGTGATTCCCTTGGGAATAAATGCCCCAAAACTTTGTCCAGCAGAGCCAGTGAAATCGATACTGATGGTGTCATCAGGTAATCCCGCGCCTGCCCAACGACGCGTGACTGCGTTGCCGAGCATTGTGCCGACAGTGCGATTGACGTTAGTGATCGTTGATGCGAAGCGAAGCTTCTCACCATTCTCAATGGCCTTTTCAGCACGCGAGATCAAAACGTTATCTAGTGCTCCATCAAGACCATGGTCTTGATCAACATCCTGATGCATTGACTGGTTATAAGGATTCTGAGAAGTAGCCAAAATCGGTGAAATGTCCAATCCCTTGGCTTTCCAATGATCCACGGCGCTGCGAGTGTTGAGCAGCTCACTGTGTCCGACCATTTCTTGCAGAGTTCGAAAACCAAACTCTGCCATCAATTCGCGAACCTCCTGAGCAATGAACTCAAAAAAGTTCACGACGAATTCAGGCTTGCCGCTGAAACGCTCACGGAGCACAGGATTCTGCGTTGCGACACCGACCGGACACGTGTCAAGATGGCAGACGCGCATCATGATGCAACCGCTCACAACTAATGGAGCGGTTGCGAAACCGAACTCTTCGGCCCCTAACAATGCTGCCACGATGACATCGCGTCCAGTTTTGAGTTGACCGTCCGCCTGAACGACAATCCGATCACGTAAGCCATTCAACATCAAGGTCTGCTGCGTTTCGGCCAGGCCCAGTTCCCACGGAGCACCAGCATGCTTCAAAGAGGTCAACGGTGCAGCGCCAGTACCACCATCGTGCCCCGAAATCAGGACCACATCGGCTTTGGCTTTACTCACGCCCGCAGCAACAGTGCCCACTCCCATTTCGGCGACCAATTTGACATGCACGCGTGCCGCAGGATTGGAGTTCTTGAGGTCATGGATGAGTTGCTTGAGATCTTCAATTGAATAAATATCATGGTGGGGCGGTGGGCTGATGAGTCCCACTCCAGGTGTTGAGTGACGGGTCTTGGCGATCCACGGATACACCTTGTAGCCCGGCAACTGCCCACCCTCACCAGGTTTCGCACCCTGAGCGATTTTGATCTGCAGATCGTCAGCGTTCACGAGGTATTCGCTCGTCACGCCGAATCGTCCTGAAGCAACTTGCTTGATCGCAGAGCGACGCGGGGCGTCATACAACCGATCAGCGTCTTCGCCACCTTCGCCGGTGTTGCTCTTACCACCGATCGAGTTCATCGCCACAGCCAAGGTCTCGTGGGCTTCCGCTGAAATCGATCCGTAACTCATGGCACCCGTCGAGAACCGCCGAACAATGTCTGAGACTGGCTCAACTTCATCAATCGCTATCGCCGTTCGACCGACGGTATTGAACTCGAACAAGCCGCGCAGAGTCGCCAGATTTTTGGATTGGTCATTGACTAACTGTGTGTATTGCTTGAAGATGTCGTAGCGCTTAGAGCGTGTTGAGTGTTGCAGTTTAAAAACTGTCTCGGGATTGAATAAGTGGTATTCCCCTTCACGGCGCCACTGATATTCGCCACCAAGTTCCAACTTACGATGTGCCCGCCGTTCGGGATTTTTCGGATAAGCCACGGCGTGGCGAGTTGCTACCTCAGTAGCGATCTCATCAAGGCCGATACCACCCAAGCGACTCACGGTCCCAGTGAAATACTCGTCCACTAGGTCGTGACCCAGTCCTATCGCTTCAAAAATCTGAGCACCGGTGTATGAAGCCACCGTGCTCACTCCCATCTTGGACATCACTTTCAAAATGCCCTTACCAGAAGCTTTGATGTATTTTTTCACGGCATATTCGGGGTCAACTCCACCAAGTCCATGAACATCTTCACGAATCATGTCTTCAATCGATTGAAAGGCTAGGTATGGGTTAACGGCACCAGCACCGTAACCAACCAACAAGGACATATGGTGCACTTCACGAGCATCACCGGACTCGACAACGAGCCCGACCTGAGTCCGCTTTTTTTCACGAATCAGATGGTGGTGCACTGCTGCTGTGAGAAGCAGCGATGGAATCGGAGCCAGGATCATGTCACTATTGCGATCGGATAAGACGATGATTCGCGCCCCTGCTTCAATGGCCGACGACACATCGGCACATATTTCATCAAGGGCTTGCTTTAGACCAGATCCGCCGTCAGCGACGCGATATAACCCTGAGACCACATGGGCGTGCAACTCTGGATAAGACGCTTCGTCATCAGCATGAATAATTTTCGCTAATTCGTCATTGTCAATAATTGGGAACGGCAGGACCAACTGGTGGCAACTATCAGGTCCAGGCTCCAACAGATTGCCCTCGGGCCCGATTGTGGAGCCAACACTCGTCACTACTTCTTCACGAATCGCGTCAAGCGGCGGGTTCGTCACCTGAGCAAAAAGTTGTTGGAAATAGTCGAATAACAGGTGCGAGCGATCCGATAGAACCGCTATCGGAGTATCTGAGCCCATTGAACCAATGGGCTCAGTTCCCGTCTTAGATGTTGGGGCAAGGATAACTTTAAGTTCTTCGTGGGTGTAACCAAACATTTGCTGACGGCGAAGAACACTGTCATGGCTGTAGACCATATGCTCACGCTTTGGAAGATCCTGCAATTCAACAAGACCGTCCGCTAACCATTCCTCATAGGGTTCGGCGTGGGCTAACTCTTGTTTGATTTCTTCATCGTCAATGATGCGACCTTGAGCGGTGTCGATCAGGAACATTCTTCCGGGCTGCAGACGACCTTTGCGAACAATCTTACTTTGGTCAATATCAAGCACCCCAACTTCAGATGCCAACACGACCATCTCATCGTCTGTTACCCAATAGCGACTCGGACGTAAACCATTGCGGTCAAGTACAGCACCGATCACTGTGCCATCGGTGAAGGCCACACATGCTGGACCATCCCAAGGTTCCATCAGCGATGAATGGAAGCGATAGAAAGCGCGCTTTTTCGCGTCCATCGTCTCGTGGTTCTCCCATGCTTCAGGGATCATCATCAAGATCGAGTGGGGCAAAGAGCGCCCGCTGAGATGCAGGAGTTCTAAAACCTCATCAAAGCTTGCTGAGTCGCTACCACCAACGGTGCAAATCGGGAAAGCTCTTTCGAGACCGGGAATCAGATCAGATTGCAGCAACGCCTCACGGGTGCGCATCCAGTTGCGGTTTCCTTGCACCGTATTGATTTCACCGTTGTGTGCAATGAAGCGATACGGGTGGGCAAGCGGCCACGACGGAAATGTATTCGTTGAAAATCGACTGTGGACAAGAGCAAGAGCACTTTCCAGGCGCTCGTCTGCGAGTTCCGGATAAAAGGCACCCAACTGCGGAGTCGTGAACATCCCTTTGTAGATCAGTGTGCGACAACTCAGCGATGGGAAATATGTTTTTAGTTCGGTCGGCAGTTCGTGCTCAATCCGCTTACGGGCCACGAAGACTTTGCGATCAAGGTCAATGCCCGATGCTCCTTGTGGATCCTTGATAAAGACTTGGCGGAAGGTCGGCATCACCGCACGGGCACCTGCGCCAAGCGTGGTCGGATCAACGGGCACCTCGCGCCAACCGAGGACCGACAAACCTTCTTCAGCGACAATTTTCTCAATTGATAATTGTGCCTGCGCCGCTTGTGCGATATCCGACGGCAGAAACGCCATACCAACGATGTACGAGCCAACGACTGGCAATTCAAAAGGAACTACAGCGCGCAAAAAGCGATCCGGAATCTGAAGCAGCACGCCGGCACCATCGCCAGTCTCGGCCTCGGCACCGGTGGCACCACGATGCTCCATATTGCACAATGCCCCGAGGCCACGAAGCACTAAATCGTGACTAGCGCGACCTTTGATGTCGGCCACAAAAGAGACACCGCAGGCGTCATGTTCGAAGCGCGGGTCGTACAAGCCATGAGCGCTGGGTAAGCCTGAAGGATCTGTTTGTATCTGCATCGTTGTCTCTCTTGGGTCCACGAACTTAATAACTGTGTCTCCGGGGACAACGCTGGCCCGATTGGTAATTCCTACACTACGGGCTCAAAGCCCAGATGACCAATCGATTTAGCTCAGACATCGGACACATCTATGCGACACATCCGGCTTCTCGGTAGCCAAAGCGCCGTTTTAAGCGCAGCAACCTACCTAGAACGTGTGGACTGGTTGCTTAGGAGGGGTCGATGAAGTTGGCGGGACGCTTTTCAAAGTTTGACATCACGGCTTCAACCTGATTCGGGCGACCGATCAACGAACCAATCACTCGACGTTCTTCCGCAAATTGTTCCGCTGCCCCAGCCGAGAAGACACGATTAAACAACTCTTTGGATCCGCGTACAGCGTCTGGACTACGACCTGCGATCTCAGCGGCCATGGCCATCGCATCAGCTAATGGAGTCTCCGAAAGTTTGGTAGCCAATCCAAGTTCAAAGGCTTCACGACCGCTGAAAACTCTGGCGGTGAATGTCAACTCTTTAGCCACATCGGGGCGCACTAAGTTTGAGAGCACCTGAGTTCCCGTCATATCAGGCACGAGGCCCCAATGCGTTTCACGAACAGACATCTGTGTATCGGGATGCACGATGCGGATGTCGGCACCCAGACAAATCTGGATACCTCCTCCCAAAGCGTGACCATGAACCGCAGCAATCACGGGAACCGGAATCTCTTGCCAAACCCAAGCCACTTGCTGTCCGAGATGGGTGATGCGCCCTGAGGCCATCGTTCCAGGATTACCCTCGCCAGCATTTTCACTCTTCGTTCCCCCAGCCATCTGCTGGAATGATCCAAAGTCAAGGCCGGCGCAAAAAGATGAACCCTCACCCGACAAAACCACAACCCGAACACCCTTGTCGGACTTGAGTCGTTCTCCAGCGCTCGCCAGTGCCATGAACATCTCGTTGTCGAGAGCGTTGCGCTTATCGGGGCGATTCAAACGCACATCAGCAATGCCATTCGCAATAGAAATAGAAACTCGCTCTTCAACAGCCATGCTCACATTCTGTCAGGTCAACAGTTCTTATGTCGTAGCCTGACAGACTCTGCAGGTGGAGCAATTCAAAAACGGACTCTCTCAGCAGGGCACTCCTCGACTGCTAGCTCTTGCCTTAACTCTTTTGGGTGGTGTCGTCGTAGGACTGATCCAATTTCGCCACGGCATCGTCCATCTTTTAGATACCGTCACTTATTGGAGCGGTGCCGAAGCCGTGAGGCATGGGCACCTCTTCGGCAGCAATCTGGCTCCGTCGTTTTCTAACTTCACAGCCATTGAGTTCCTTGATCGCGGTGGTCAACTTCCCTTTGTTGATTTCCCTATTGGATATCCGCTCGTAGCCGGTTTTTTTGGCATCTTCTTTGGCGTTCGTCATGCCATGGAATTGCTCTGCGTACTGGCACTGATGGCAATCTCTGCAGCATTCATCTACGGTTCCAAAAACTCAGCCACCGCCAAAGCACAACCCTTCATCATCGGCATCCTCGGCCTATTGATCACCATGATGCCGACCACGCGCCTCGTCACTCAGGGCGCATTGTCAGAGCCACTCTTTTGTGCGGTTGCTTTGTGGTTAGTCATTTGCTTGGCGCGTTATCGCTCGGGTGGACATTGGACGATTGTTGCAGTTTTAACAATCGCTGCCGGTTTATTGCGTTTCATCGGCGCACCGTTGGCTTTATTGAGCGGTTGGGAACGCTACAAACGAACACAGCAGAAACTTTCATCGGCGCTGTGGAGCCTCGCCTTAATGTTGCCTGCAGGACTCAATATTTTATTAGCAACAGGTGCTGGTGGTGGACACAACGCTGGTTGGCGCGGGCTCGGTCGCCAAGACATGGATGTCTTCGTACGCTCAATCGGTGGATGGTTTGATGCCAAACAAGGCGATTTACGCCGCACATATTTTACTGCTGAAGGTCCGTCATGGTGGTCGTGGGTGATCGCCTTGATGTGGCTCGCTCTTGTCATCTTCGCCGTCGTACATTTGATTCAGCGGTCCAATCGGTTGCCAGCGACCGCCGAGATAGCACTGGTCGCGTCTGGCATCATTTCCCTCGGATTGATTGCCGGGATGATGGGTTTTGACGCTTTAGTGATTGCCGATAACAGATTGATGTTGCCAACGGGCATACTCACTTTGGCGGCGCTGAGTTGGATCATTAGTGATCAAGTTCAACAACGAGGGCGGGCTCTTTTCATTCCCACGGCGTTACTTCTCGTCATCTTTACGATCTGCGCCGTACGTCCATGGAATGTTGGCGAAAGTTTCAGCGAGAGCAGTGAACTCAAGGCTTATTCACAGGCGGCATTGGACTCTGGAGCGGCTGTCATTATTTCCAACGATGCTGACGCAGTGCACTGGGATACTGGACTCCCTACCGCCTACGCACCACTCCCCATGCAAGCACTCACTGGCCAAGCACAAGATGTCGCCCCCCTCTACGCAAACCTCCCGTGTGCGCTTTGGCGCGCCAATGGAGCAGTTGTCTTAAGCGATGGGGTGACATTTTCTGGGGCAGACATTGATCTCCTGAACGATCAAGTCGATGCTGGTCGCCTGACACTCACTTCATCAAATGGGGCAAGCGTTTATTTGCCGACCGCTCGGGCCTGCGATGAGTGAGAGCGTAAACGCCGATATAACCGCTGCGCACTTGGAGTGATTAAGGCCAACACCAACACCATCACGATGGGATCAACCATTGTTCGAAAACGCGACTGTTCACCAAGTTCGGCGATCGCCCCTACTAACACCGTGAAGACAACGGTGAAGGAACCCACGAGATACACCGCAGCATGACGATGTAATGCGCGACGGCGCAACCGTTGCCCAATCTGCCATAACCCGATCCACCCAATCAGCAGATACATCGGTATTAAGAGCAGGCCGAAATCAGTTTTCGCTTCAAGTTGCCCATAAATCGGAGTCCCCCAACCTTTAGTTGAGAGAACTCCACCGAAGTCAAGACGAGCAATAGAAAAGATCTTGTCAAGCGAACGCATGACAATTGATTTACTTTCCTCGGGAATGGTTGCTACAGCAATCGTGGTTCGCAATGACCACAGACGGCCTTCAAGCCAAGCCTCTGGATGCTCTCGAATGACATTCATTGCGTCCTCGCCTGCTTGATCAAAGACGGGAAGAAAACACTGATAGTTAAAATTCGGGCTCCACTCATCGGTTGTGCGCATCGGTTCAACAACCGAACGATGCCCATACTCAGGAGAACAATCGGGCATGGCGTCGGCGTATAGGTCATAATTGCCAAACGGTCCAATCATGGCGATCTCAGAAATCTGCCCCTTGGCGTACATTTCCTCAAGATCTGCGCGCGGCAAAACGGGGATCACGGCGCGCTGTAAATTCATCCCGAACCAACTAGACATCGTTGCTCGTCCGTACAGCGCCTGATTTTTCAGCATCCATCCACCCATCACGATGAGCGGGATTGACAAAACAATCAAAGTAGTTTTCCAGTGAATGCGCTTGCGCATCAGCCACAAACCAAAGGCCACGATCACTAATACCCACACTGGGTGATACAAACTCCGCGTCATCGCTGTGGTCGTCACGGCTACAGATAAAATGATTAATGAACGACGGGTATTTTCTTGACGTGTTAAGTCGGCAACGGCAATCAATGTCAGTAGTAACAGAGCAGCCGTGGCTAATTCGTAGGTTGGTTCAAAAGCACCCTTGAAAACTTCTGGATGCAAAGACGCGATAAGCGCCACAATCACCGACCACCGGCGCGATAGTCCGAGACGACGTGCCAGCACTGCCGCCAACCACGCCACAGCAATACCACAGAGAGCCATGATCACCTGCAGAGTCAAACGATCAGAAAATGGCGAGACCCGAGCAGATCCACCAAGCAGCAGGTTCCACAACGGCGGCTGCACATGCAGGTACCAGACGCTACGAATTGGATCGTGAGACAAAATGTCCCATGGGATCAACTGCCATCCAAATCCTAAATAGGCAGTATTGAAATTCTGACCTGTCACAATGACGGACAGATATACACACAACCAGGCAAGCGCAGCGCGCGGTCCTGCGTGCTGCCAGAGACGCTGAGCTGACCTGATCAGCGCTTGATCACCGAGTGGCATAAGCGTCTCTGATCGTGGCGTCAATCCACTCCACTAACTCAGGTGCATATTTCAAATCAATATGGGTGCGGTCGGGTCGCATCTTGGGCTCAAACTCGCCACCCGGATGTGCTTTAACCTGCGCTGCCAAATCTGCGAACACAACTCGCTCATCAGAATCAGCGAACTGTTCAATCAGTTCGTTATAACGCTGCGTCCGCACAGGATCACCCTCGGCAAAGGGAGGCTTACCCGTTTCACCTGAAACATATGGTGGGTCAACCAGCGGCATGGAGAACCAAATCACCATCGAACCCGACGATGTCATGACGTCGGTGAACGCTGCAAACTGTTGTAATAGCCACGTCTCGTACTGCGGTTCACCGATATGCACCCAGCCTTCAACGCCAGGAATTTGGCGATCGGAAAGGTCCGCTCCTCCACCCACGATGATCACGACATTGGGTTGGAACTTTTGCACAATGGGGCCAAGTGCGTCGCGCCATTCAGTGCAACCAGGTCGCTTGTCCTGATCAATTCCTAAATATTTCAAACGCGTATTTTCGCCAATTCCACAACCCACACCGGGTGAAGGCTGGTTGATAACTTGATTGGCCTTCTCCCAGTCATCAAGCCCAGCGGCCAGCACCCAACTTTGCGAATCACCAACCATCATTATTCGCGCTGGCAGGGCTGAGTCGACTGGAGAAACATTGGGAGGGTTTTCACCGAGGTCGGGCAAACTCGCCAAAGCTTCTTTTTGCATGGCAAGAGCTTGCTCATCCAACACTGACAGGACATCAGTAGCCGATGTGCGGCGATCGTTGCCAACGACCGCAAAGATCACACCCACCAGAGTCATGGCTACTAACCAAACGTAGAGCCGACTCCCTTTCCAGATCTTTTTCTTTCGAACCGGATTTTCCAACAGATAATAAATCAGACAAACGATGGTGAAGGTAATCGCGATTTTGAAAACGAAGTGCCAGAACCCATCAGTGGTCTCCCAATCAGTGAGTGGAATATGTATTTTCGGAAGGTCGAGATTCAGCCTCATGGAATCCCAAAACATAAAAGTCGGCCAATGCACGAGATAGACGGTGTAAGTGACCTGGCCCATCCAGGCAGCTGGCTTCCATGCCAACAAGCGACCCATTCCCACGCCTGTATGTGCCAAGGCGATAAACGCCATCGTGATGAAGGCATTGAAGAATACGGACCACGGGAAGAAAACATCGCCCCACTGATTTCGCCAGCCGATCTTGAACCACACAATGTAGGCGATGATCAAAAATGGCCAGGAAAGAATTGCCACAATTGGGCGACGCAAAAATTCTGTCACTCGCGGCACATACGACCATGCCGACCAGAAAACTGCGAAAGCTGAGCCCATCAAAAATTCGCCGACCCGCACCTCCGTGGCGTAGTAAGCACATGAGGAATCGCTGCACTTCGCTTCGACCACAGGCAAGTGACTCCACAATGGAAGATGAGTGCGGTTGTAGGCACCTAGCAAGATGCCGAGTAATGCCAAGCCACTGAGGACCTTAAAAAAACGCCAAACAGCCGCCCGAGAATAACGACGGCGCAACATCAAAAGACACAACACTGGGAAAACTAAATACACCTGTTCCTCGAGGGAGAGACTCCACAAATGTTGCACTGGATTTCCTAATCCGAATAGCCCGCCATAACTTTTGCCGGCCGACTGCAGATAGAAATTTTCGAAATAGGACATCCCCGACATCCACTCCCAGAACGCCAAACGACGCCCGGAACCGGGAAAGAGAGTCCAAATAATGACGACCACCATCAAAACAAAGAAGGATGCAGGGAACAAACGCCTGATCCGTCGATCATAAAAATTCTTCAGTGAAATCGTTCCAGATTTTGCCCATTCGTTAACGACTAAGCGAGTGATCAAAAAACCAGACAGAGTAAAAAACATTGACACGGTGAGTTCACCACCGGTCATCCACGTCACGCCATGGTGATACAGCAAGACGATGACAAGAGCCACTCCTCGAAGCCCATCAAGACCTGGGAGATGAGGCATCTTGGTATCTATTGGAGGTTCTAGGGTCGATCCCGATGCTGTCAAAGTCTGAGACATAACGAACGAAGGCTAGTAGTTAAGCCCACTCAAGACGGGCTACTCCACCAAGCGCAAGCCAGTCGGAGCGATGGAACGTTCGGCCTGTGGCAACTCAACGACGAACTCGGTGCGATGCGCCGGGAAAACGTGCTCAGAAAGTAGAACTGCTCGCCCATCTGTGTCAGTTGTGATTCGTGTGCAACGTAGAACCGGCGAGCCGACTGGAATACCAAGCAACTTGGCGTTCTCGGGCGACGCTGCATCAGCCCCAATCGTCTGAGTCGCTCCTTTGAGGGGCACCTCTAAGAGTTCATAAAAAGGAGACCGTTCAACATCGGCGCGGGATAAGTGTTGACCCAAATCAGCCCGACACCACACCGTGACTAAGGCGAAAGGTTCACCGTCAGCGAGGTTCAAGCGTTTGACCCGCAAAACCTGTTCCGCGCTAAGGACCATCTGCACGTGCTGCGATGCTTTTTCAAAAGCGAATTCTAAAATCTGTCGTTCGGGGCGAATACCGCTATCGCTTAATTGCGCCTCAATCGTGGCCAATTGCCCGAGGCTTTGCTGCAATGGGGCTGCTGCCACAAACCACCCGAAACCCTGCCGGGCGTCCACCAATCCATCTTCTCGTAAAGTCTCTAGGGCGCGACGAATAGTCACGCGACTGGCGTCAAACTCGGTGCCTAATTCTGCCTCTGAGGGCAACAATCGACCTGCCCCATAGAGGCCAGATTGCACCCGAACTCGTAACTCGTCGGCTATCAGTCTGTACCTAATCTGGCGCACACTTGTATTATACTTGTCTCATGAGCTCCATTTCATCTGGTACACCCGTTGAACTTGTCAACAATGTCTACGCCACCCTCGCCGAGCGGGTTTCACTCGGTCGTCAGCGTCTCGGTCGACCACTGACTTTGGCTGAAAAGATCCTCATCAACCACTTGCTTGACCCCACCACGCAAGAAATGGAGCGCGGCGCAAGTTACGCCGATTTCAACCCCGATCGCGTAGCCATGCAAGACGCAACTGCGCAAATGGCTTTATTGCAATTCATGACTGCCGGACTCCCAACGACTGCCGTTCCTTCAACGGTTCATTGCGATCACCTGATTTTGGCCAAGGTAGGGGCCAAGATCGATCTCGGCGTAGCCATTGACGACAACCGCGAGGTGTACGACTTCTTGAAGAGTGTGTCGGCCAAGTACGGCATTGGTTTTTGGGGTCCAGGTAGCGGAATCATTCACCAAGTTGTACTCGAGAACTACGCGTTTCCTGGCGGCATGATGATCGGAACTGACAGCCATACGCCAAATGCTGGTGGGCTCGGAATGGTCGCTATTGGTGTCGGCGGCGCTGATGCTGTTGATGTGATGACAGGTTTCCCATTCAATGTGAAGTGGCCAAAGATCATCGGTATCAAACTCACGGGAACTCTCAGCGGTTGGTCTTCGCCAAAAGACGTCATTCTTGAAGTCGCTCGCGTCCTGACAGTAGAAGGTGGTACGGGAGCGATCGTGGAATATTTCGGTGAAGGTGCCGACAGCATTTCAGCGACAGGTAAAGCAACGGTTTGCAATATGGGTGCTGAGATTGGGGCAACTTGTTCGTTGTTCGCCTACGACTCCAATATGTCCAACTATCTGCAAGCTACAAATCGCTCCGGTATCGCTGCGGCTGCTGACAAAGTTGCCAACGATCTTCGTCCTGATGATGGAGCGCATTATGACCAACTGATTGAAATTAATCTTGACGATCTCAAACCACTGATCAACGGACCTCATTCGCCTGATCGTGCTCACAAAGTTGGTCAACCCATTGGTGACGCCGCTCGCGAAAACGGTTGGCCTATTGAGGTCTCGGCAGCACTCATCGGGTCCTGCACCAACTCGTCATATGAAGACATCACTCGTGCTGCCTCCATCGCACGTCAGGCAACAGCGCGCGGTCTGCGCGCCAAATGTGAACTCCTGATTAGCCCTGGGTCAGAGCAAATTCGCGCAACTATCGAACGCGACGGCCTGTTAGCCGATCTTGAAGCCATCGGTGCCACCGTGTTAGCCAATGCTTGTGGCCCGTGTATCGGCCAATGGGAACGCTCGAAAGAGACCACCGATCAGCCCAACAGCATTATCAACTCGTTCAACCGCAACTTCCCCAAGCGCAATGATGGCTCGGCAAATACTCTCAGTTTTGTCACCTCGCCCGACACCGTGATGGCCGTGGCATTGTCAGGACGTCTTGACTTTGATCCGACCGTAGACACGATTACCGCTCCTGATGGCACTCAAGTACGTCTTGACGCCCCAGTTGGGGAAGTGCTACCGAGCAATGGTTACGACGCTGGTTCAAATACTTTCACCGCTCCCCCAGCCGATGGCACGGGTGTCTCCGTCGCTGTCAGTCCAACCAGCACACGGCTACAACTTCTCGAACCCTTCCCCGCATGGAATGGCAAGGACTACCTAGGACTCCCCGTATTGATGAAAGCCAAAGGCAAGTGCACAACCGACCATATTTCAGCGGCTGGTAAATGGCTGACCTACCGCGGACACTTAGAAAATATTTCTGGCAACTTATTCATCGGCGCAGTCAATGCATATGACGATGCAGTAGGTGAAGGAAAAGACATCACCGATGGCGCCACTCGCCTCTACCCCGAGATCGCCAAGAACTACAGCAATGCCAGTATTCAATGGTGCGCCATTGGCGACCGCAACTACGGCGAAGGTTCTTCACGCGAGCATGCCGCTATGGAACCGCGTTTTCGCGGCGGTGTCGTTATCTTTGCTCGCTCGTTTGCCCGCATCCATGAAACCAATCTCAAGAAGCAAGGTCTCGTGCCGTTAACTTTTGCGGACCCAAACACCTACGAACTGATCGACGAAGATGACCGCATCAACGTCCTCAACTTGCCGCCCGTACCAGGAAAAAATGTTCACTGTCAGATCGTCAAACCCGATGGAACCATTATTGACTTTGAAGGCGTGCAGACATTTAGCCCTGAACAAGTTGAATGGTTCAAGGGCGGTTCAGCACTGAACATTGTGCGCGCCAAGGTTGCTAGCGGCAATTGATATGGACCTCCGTGATGGCATTCGTACCACTGGTGCTGTGCGTGGTTTCACGGAGCAGGCCGTCGATGATTCAACGTTGTACGAGATACTTGACGATGCGCGCTTTGCTCCCAGTGGCGGCAATCGCCAACCATGGCGAGTTGCCGTTGTTCAAGACTTAACCTTGCGCCGCAATCTTGCAGATGCGATGCAAACAGTTTGGGACGAATATGTAGCGGTCTCGCAAACAGGACGGACTCCCTTTACCGTCGTTGACGCTGCACCGTATGAACTTGTCTCGGTCAAGCCAGGAAATGTGCCCAATGATTTGTTAGACAACATTGAATCGGTGCCCGTCGTTTTAGCCATCTCGGCAAACCTCGGCTCAATAGCAATGATGGATAAAGATCTTGCACGCCCAACGATCACCGGTGGTGCGTCGATCTATCCTTTTTGTTGGAGCATTATTTTGGCAGCTCGCTCACGCGGTCTTGGTGGCGTGATCACTACCTTCGCGTCACGCGTCGAACCGATCACCGGAGACTTATTAGGGCTGGCAAAAAATGATGCGCTAGCAGCAACAATTTTTTTGGGCCATCCGATCAAACAATTGAGCAAACTCAAGCGCTCTGCAGTTGAGACCTTCACGACGCTGAACCGCTTCGATGGACCCGTTTTCCCTGACGCAGCGGTCAACGGTCGCCCAGTAAACATCGACTGAGCCAGTAAATGGGAGAAGCCCCACATGGGGATGCGGGGCTTCTCAACCTAGATCCCGGCGGTGGGGGGCACCGCCGATGGATCTTTCGTGAGCACTTGGGGGAAGCGCTCAGCGATTACAAAGTCAAGTATGCCATCTATGTTCCTATAGTTCAAGTCAATAAGGGGGATACCTTGTATCATTTTTAGAGATGGATCTTCGGCAGATTACTTCCCTCGTGGCCATCGCTGACCACGGATCCTTCTCGGCGGCCGCTCGAGCTCTTTTCACGGTGCAAAGCAACATCTCAGGCCATATCGCCCGACTGGAGCGCGAACTAGGGGTCCTGCTGGTTGATCGGACTTCAGGATCAGTCACGGACGAGGGGGCATTGGTCGTTGAACGAGGGCGGCGCATATTGCGCGAGTTCGGCGAGATTGGCGCAGATATTGCCGCCTTGGATGACATTGCCACCGGCGAAACTCGACTTGGAGTGATCGGCACGACTGCTCGCTGGTTAATGCCACAATTCCTCACCAAATTGCAAGAGAGTCATCCAGGGGTACATCCGATTATTTCCGAAGGTGGTACTTCCACGCTGATTCCACGACTGTTATCGGGCCATATTGATGCCGCCATCGTGCACTTGCCGGTTGACGACTCGGAACTCATCGCTGAGCCCTTATTCGCCGAGGATCTCGTGTTACTGGTTCATGGGAGTCATCCATGGAGTAGCGCCACGACTCTTGCATTCTCCGCCCTGGGCGAATATCCCCTATTGCTACCCCCGCGATCATCAACTCTGCGTCGCATCATCAACCGCACTGCCGATCTCAGTAGCACCACACTCAAAGTTCAAGCTGAAATTGACGGCGTGCGCCTGATGGCATCGTTGGCATTCGAGGGTTTTGGGGCTGCCATAGTCCCAGCCACGGCAATACCAGGCTGGCTCACTGGTGATTTCGCGCGCATTGCCATTCCCGATCTTCCACGGCGCGTTGTGGGTTGGGTGGAACGTAAACGACCACGTTCTGGCCCACCCACCCGAGCGGCTCATGAAATCGCTGCTGCTGTGATCAAAAAAAGGGGTGCTCGCCAACCCGGCTTGTATGTGGGAAGCCAAGCATTCCCCCTCAAGTAGTTCGGAGACCTACGCTGTCACTGTGAAGCCTGTTGCGTTGCGCTCAAAAGTACCTGGCGTGGCTCACGTGGAGGTTCGCCAACTCAACGGTCGACAGGTTGTGTGGCTCGAGGTGACTGCAGACGATCACCGTGGAGCGTTATCTTTCGATGCTTCATCGATGATTGCCACAGCGGCTCGTACAGCGGTGGCTTCTCGGCTTCCACTTGTGGCCGTTATGGCCTCATCAGGGGCTGATCTGCGCGAAGGATTTTCTGCACTGCACGGATGGGGATTAGCCGCCCGCGCGCTGACGAATTGTTCGGGCGTCGTACCGACAATCATCATCGTCGATGGGCCAACAGTTTCGGGGCCAGCATTATTTCTCGGCATTGCGGATCACGTGATCATGACTGAGTCTGCGTATGCCTTTGTTTCTGGACCATCAATGGTTGCTGAGTTCACAGGCATTGCCATTGACAACGAAGAACTCGGCGGCCCCTCAACTCATGCGCGCTTCACTGGAGCAGTCACCGCTGTTGCAACTGACCGCCAACAGGCAGTTGAAATCGCCGAAAACATTCTTGCCTACATCCCCGATCATCTTGATCAAGAACCGCCGCGCTGGGAGACCGATGATGATGCCACTCGCCTCACACCCGAGGCCGGCGATGCCATCCCCCCATCTTCTACTGGTAGTTACGATGTGCGAACCGTGATTCGCGTCCTCGCCGACGATGCTGAATTCTTAGAATTGAAACCACATTGGGCAGCAAATTTGGTCACTGGGTTCGCAACTTTCGGCGGGCAACCAGTGGGAATAGTTGCAAATCAACCGCTCGCGCTCGCGGGAACTCTGGACATTCCAGGGTCACAAAAAGGCGCACGCTTTGTGGCCTTCTGTGATGCCTTCAATATTCCCCTTCTGACGCTCGTTGACACACCCGGCTTTTATCCAGGCAAAGACCTTGAATGGCGCGGCATGATCCGCCACGGAGCACAACTAGTTTTCGCCTACGGACGCGCCACTGTCCCAAGAATTTGTGTGATCTTGCGAAAAAGTTATGGTGGCGCCTACATCGTCATGGATTCCAAAAAGATGGGCAACGATTTATGTTTAGCGTGGCCATGGGCTGAACTCGCCGTGATGGGTGCCGGTCAAGCCGCAGCGATTCTTCAACGTTCCGCATCCCCCGAGGAAAAAACGGCCTTTGAGACCGACTACAGCGAACGACTGCTGAACCCCTATGTGGCCGCCGAGAGAGGTTATGTGGACGGCGTCGTTGAACCAGCGCACACGCGGGCGGCGATTTGCGCGGCTTTGGTCTCTTTGATTGACAAACGTGAGTCCTTCACTGGCAAAAAGCACGACAACTCGCCGTTATAGGAATCAATGGTCACAATTTTGTCGAATCGTCCCTGAGACCATGGCTTGAGGCTCGTCGTTGATTAGCCTTGACTGTGGAGGAGCAAGCCTCCACACATTGACCGACTCGAACAACGGGTCCTTTAGCTAAGGGGACGATTCTGGTGCCTGAAACCATCACGATCACAGACGACCGCACTGGAAAACAGATCACTGTTCCCATCACTAACGGAGTGTTTCCCGCATCTGCGGTCCGAGAACTCGATCCTTCGTTATACATCTACGATCCTGCTTACCTGCAGACCGCGGCATGTAAAAGTTCCATCACTTACCTAGATGGCGAAAACGGCATCCTGCGGTATCGCGGCTATCCGATCGAGCAACTCGCATCCAAGAGTACTTATCTAGAAGTTGCGTACCTGCTTCTCAATGGCGAACTTCCCGACGCTGCGCAACTCGCAACGTGGACATACGAAGTGACGAATCACACCTACATTCACGAGAATATGCGCAAACGTTTCGTTGATGGTTTCCATTACGACGCTCACCCGATGGGAATGTTCGTCAGTTCCTTGGCAGCTCTCGGCACCTTCTATAACGACGCCAAAGACATTGATGATAAAGCAAGTCGCGATAAGCAGATTATGCGTTTGATTGCCAAAACACCCACATTGGCCGCAATGGCCTACAGGTTCTCCGCCGGTCTCCCGTTTGTGTATCCAGATAACGATCTCTCCTTCCCCGGAAACTTCCTCAACATGATGTGGAAGGTTGGTGAATACAACATCGATCCCCGTCTTGAACGGGCCATGGATGTTCTCTTTATTCTTCACGCCGACCACGAGCAGAATTGTGGAACGACCGCCATGCGAGTTGTTGGCTCAAGCCATGCTGACCCGTACACCTCGGCCGCAGCGGCTGCGTCGGCTCTCTACGGTCCACTACATGGTGGCGCCAACGAGGCAGTCGTTCGGATGTTGACTGATATTGGTCATATTGACAATGTGCCAGCCTTTATTGAAGAGGTCAAAGGTGGCAAGGGAAGCCGCCTGATGGGATTTGGCCACAGGGTCTATAAAAACTATGACCCACGAGCCACGATCATTAAGAAAACCGCATATGACGTCTTTGAAGTCACCGGGAAAAATCCGTTGTTAGACATCGCCCTCAAACTTGAAGAAACTGCTCTCAGCGATCCCTATTTTGTTGACCGCAAGTTGTACCCAAATGTGGACTTCTATTCGGGTCTGATTTATCAGGCCATGGGTTTCCCTGTCTCGATGTTCACTGTTTTGTTTGCTATCCCACGCACAGTTGGTTGGTTGGCTCACTGGCAAGAACTGCTTGCCGACAAAGATCAAAAGATCAGCCGTCCACGTCAGTGGTACACCGGCGTCGAGGCACGCGACTACCCCCCCATCGCCACACGCTAAAAATATCTTTAGCCCGACACGACATTCGCTCTGATCTCGCTAGATACTTTGCATTATGAGTTTCACCTCATCTACACCTTCTGATCCTGAAGTAGATCCACTCGCACCACAACAGCACACCTCGCTTCTGTCCGCACCTTCGGCTCGCCTCGGCGCGATCATTGGCTTGTTGTCAGGTGGCCTTGCTGTCACGATCGGAATACTGGTGGCCGCTCTCGGTGAAGTCGCTTCGCCCATTGATGCCGTGGGAAGTTCATTTATTGATCGCACCCCGCGATGGTTGAAGACCTTGGCCATTGATTGGTTCGGCACCAATGACAAGACTGCTCTGCGCGTTGGAATCGTGATCGTGCTTGCCGCCATCGCCCTCATTGCTGGATTATTCAGCGTTAAGTCACCCGCACCGCTTGTCAGCGCTATTTTAATTTTCGCTTTTCTCGGCGCCCTGTCAGCGAGCGAGCGAGAAGGATCGAACGGTGCTTCTATTCTGGCTCCGATCGTGGGGGCCATTATCGGAATCGCCAGTGCCGTGTTGCTGCTAGGCATGCTGACGAACCGTTGGCTGGCGGCGAACACTCCGTCCCCATCGCGAGTTCCTTTGGGTTGGGACCGCCGACGTTTTGTGCGTGCAAGTTCTGCCGTCGGGGCGACCGCAGTGACCGTTGGACTCATAGGCCAGAGCAAAGAACGACAACGTGTTCGCTCGATCGAATCCCAGCGACCTGATTCGTTACCCCCCACTTCTGATTCGTTACCTCCATCCGAAATATCTCAAGATATTTCCTTCATCACTCCTAATAGTGACTTTTACCGAATTGACACTGCCCTCTCATTTCCGAATGTCAATCTTGATACCTGGAAATTGCGGATTCACGGTCTCGTTGATCAAGAGATCGCTCTTTCCTACGCTGATATCGCTGCCATGCCTCAAGTGGAGAAAACCATCACTATCTGTTGTGTCTCCAATGAGGTCGGTGGACCGTATATCGGCAATGCCGTTTGGCAAGGGGTCTACCTGAAGGACCTGCTGCTGCAAGCCGGCGTGAAACCAGAAGCAGAACAACTTTTCAGTCGCAGTCTCGATGGTTGGACGAGCGGGTTTCCCATTGAACTTGCTCTTGATGGACGCGACGCGCTGCTGGCAATCGGAATGAACGGTGAGCCCCTCCCACTTGTTCATGGTTTTCCGGCGCGCCTGATTGTGCCCGGTATTTACGGATATGTCTCCGCAACTAAATGGTTGAGCGAGATTGAAATCAATAAATGGTCCGACGCATACGGCTATTGGATACCCCGTGGATGGGCACGCGATGCCCCCATCAAAACCCAATCGCGTATTGATGTCCCCCGCTCCGGGGCAACGGTTGCGGCGGGGCAAACCCGAGTCGCAGGGGTCGCTTGGGCACAACACACTGGGATCGCCAAGGTTGAAGTACGCATTGACTCTGAAGAGTGGAGCGAGGCGATTCTTAGTGACGACATCTCTGATGACACTTGGCGCTTGTGGACATTCGACTGGCAGGCCACAGCGGGCAAACACACCATTCAGGTTCGCGCAACGGACAAAAGTGGCTACACCCAAACTGAAACTGTCACGAGTGTTGCTCCAGATGGCGCCACAGGGTGGCATACCCGCAGGGTATCTGTCGCTTAGTTATTCGCTCAGGCGGCACAACCGTAAGGCAAGACTTTGGTCAAGTGCACGCCGACAACCACTGCTGTTCATCTCATCAAGGGCATCAAAATATTTTTCTCGCAGACGCGGAATCAACACTGCGCGTGCCAACTCTTCACCAAACTCCTCTGCAAGGTGCACACCGTCTGGACGCTCCTTTTTTCCCTCAGCAGTATTTGGGTCACTGAGTGTGTCGGCGTAAGGAATTGTTTTCACCGAATGCCACGATGAATCCCAGTGTTTAATGACTTGAGCCCACCTCACTAAAGAAGCTATTTCATCACCAAGAATCCTTGGGTTATCGCGCACGGCTGGTGTTTCAAAAACTAATACTGGTAAACCTTGAGGAGCGACACTCTGTTCAATCTCAAGAAGAAAGCTATTGAGATCAAGGATGTATTGTTCGGATCCTGGCTCAATCCACGTATCCGAACCTATTTTTTTATAAGCCCACTGATTCGCCACGCCAGCGACGATCACAACTGCGTCAAGCGACACAAGGGACTCTCGCACTAACTGCCCATTATTCGGACAATAGGTCACATCTTGGCTGGACTGAGATTGATCGCGAACAAATGCAACGTGCACCAGCGGGCACCCCAACACCCCTGCCGAGATCACGCCAAGACTCCCATCCGAGGCAGCTGCTAAAGCTGTGGCGATATTTTCTGCAGTTGAATCACCAATCACTAAAATGTTTAGTGGCACAGACCGATCGACCAGTGCAGGCAAGTTGTCAATGGCACTCGTCGTTGTTTCATTCTCAACAGGCAAAGTTGTCGCAGCGAGTGTTGCCAGCACCTCGGGTGCAGTATCGACTTGAGAAGAATTTGAGGCAAGAACACTTGTGGTCAAAACAAGCGATCCAACGATCGCCAGCGCTAAAAGACTTAATGACCCTCGCGCTGTTTGCAGTACTTTCCTTTGCCTAATCGGTTGCTCAATGAACCAATAGCTCATGGCCGCAAGAGCAAGGCTCACAACGACTTGTGTAGCAAAAAGAGTTGTTCCATCTAATCCGAGGCGATCCGAGTTCAACCAGACGATGACCGGCCAATGAATGAGATAAAGCCCATAACTAATTTGTCCCACTTGTACTAACGGACGCAGCGAGAGAAAATTGCGTAGTGGCCCATCTTGGATTGCGCCGACGATACATAATGCTGAACATGTCGCGAACAAAGTAAGAGCCCCGGAATACAACCACGGCGAATTGACGGTTGAGAACCTTGCCAGAGCGAAAACTCCGAGTAATGGAAAAAGGTAAAAAGTCGCCCAAGGTGGAGGGGTTTTCGTTGCCGAACGTTCAAGGGCAGGACCAAGTAAACACGCTAGAGCCGAGCCCAGCAAAAGTTCGGCGGCACGCGTATGAGTTGCGTAATAGATGAGTTCGTGATCAGAAGTGACTGCAGTAGCCACTGTTGAGACTCCAACAGCGGCGAGCATCACTATGCCGATGCCACGACGCCGCAAGCCAAGCAGATAAAGACCCACAACCGCCAATGGAACGATGACGTACAACTGTTCTTCGATTGACAGCGACCACAGATGTTGCAGTGGACTTGGTGATGCAAAGAGTTCACCATATGAATGACCAGAATAAATAAATCGCCAATTACTGAAGTATAAAACTGCGGAAATTGCGTCACCTTTGATGCGACTGGCTTCAATGCTTGTGCTCAACCAACTCGCGAATCCGACAATGCCCGCAATCACAACTAATGAGGCGGGCGCTAGTCGACGTAAACGCCGACCCCAAAACAATGTGAGGTCCAATCGACCCGTGTTCTCACATTCGTTGATTAACAGTGAGGTGATTAAAAACCCTGAGAGGGTGAAAAATACTGACACACCGAGGAAACCGCCGGGGAGCCAACCTAAGCCTGAATGGAAAATGATCACCAAGATGACTGCCACACCACGCAAGCCATCAACGCCACGATGGTGGGCTAGAGAAACGCGTTGCTGAGCTTTTTCAGTCACCGGCATTTGAGATATCGATCAAGATTTTGCCGGTGTTGGCGTTGGCGCCCATAGCGATGTGCGCATCAGCGATCTGTGCAAACGAATAGCGACTGTCAATGATCGGCTTCAGTCGGCCACTTTCAAATAATGGCAAGACTTCGGCGGCGAACCTGCGTGTCAAAGCCGCTTTTTCTTCAAGAGGTCGAGCTCGAAGCGTTGTACCTATCCAACGTGCACGCTTCATCAGCAACAATCCAACATTGACTTGTGTTGATCCTCCGCCCATTAAGCCGACTTGGACGATGGTTCCTTTTGTCGCTACTGCTCTCAGGTTGCGTTCAACTTCATCACCGCCGATGACGTCAAGAACGACATCAAAACCTTGTGG
>CALGTP010000433.1 GCA_937902105.1 uncultured Actinomycetes bacterium | reverse complement strand
CGTTCCGCCTCCGCGCCTTTAGCTCAGTTGGTAGAGCATCGGACTTTTAATCCGTTGGTCGAGGGTTCGAGACCCTCAGGGCGCACTTTTCACTGTCAAAGTCCCAAGTTCTAGCCACCCGAAAGCTGTAGATGGGTGCGAGACTAGTCATATGACTGAGTTTGCGAACATCTATGTCATGCGTGAGGGAGCGATCACTACGTTGACCCTCAACCGTCCCGACAAACGTAATTCCCTGTCACTAGAGACGATGTTGGAGATAATTGCGGCCCTGAAGGAGATCGCTGCCAGTGATGCCGTTGGTGTGATCATCGCGGCCAATGGTCCAGTGTTCTCGGCGGGTCACAACTTCGCCGATATGGCTGGAGCCGACATTGACCACGCTCGTCATCTGTTTGAGATGTGCACCGAGATGATGGATGCGATTCAGAGCATCCCTCAGCCTGTGATCGCCAAAGTTCATGCCTTGGCAACGGCAGCTGGTTGCCAACTTGTGGCCTCTTGTGATCTTGCTATTGCTGGTGAGTCGGCAGCGTTTGCTATTCCGGGAGGAAAAGGCGGGCTCTTCTGTCATACCCCATTAGTCGCCGTGGCGCGCAATGTGGGTCGTAAACGGGCTCTGGAAATGGCAATGACCGGTGACCCCATAGATGCTGTCACTGCCGCCGACTGGGGCCTGATTAATCGCGTTGTTTCTGATGATCAACTCGATGCCGCTGTTCTTGATCTCATCACCCGTGCGACGCGTGGTTCCATTTGGTCAAAGGCACTTGGCAAAAATACGTTTTACGATCAGATGAATTTATCCCAAGATAAAGCTTACGATTTCGCAATTGAGGTCATGGCTGGCGCGGCTATTTCTGCCGATGCTCAAGAAGGTATTGACGCTTTCTTGAATAAGCGCCCCGCAATCTTTACTGAGCAACCGAAACGAGACTGACATGATGACAACGACTTTTGAAGTTCCCGGTATGACCTGTGGTCACTGCACAGGTGCAGTAACCGACGAGTTAAACAAGATCACGGGAGTGACGAAGATTGAAGTTGACCTTGATACAAAGATCGTGAGCATTGAGTCAGAATCTCACGTTGAGTGGGAACTCATTGCTGCTGCAATTGATGAAGCAGGATTTGAAGCCATTGGTCGGTGAAGACACCGTTGTTCTAGCGGTTACCGGCATGACGTGTGCCGCGTGCGCGGCGCGTATCGAAAAGAAACTGAACAAAATTGATGGCGTTCAGGCATCGGTGAACTACGCCACCTCAAAAGCGACTGTCGTTAGTCATGCTGCCTCGGCAGAAGTTGACTCACTGATCGCAACCATCGAGGCGCTTGGCTATGGGGCGATAGCCCCCAAGGTCGACGAGGGAGAATCCACCACTGAAATTGCCACGCACGTCCACCTTTTAGATATTCGTCGCCGACTGATTGTCAGTGCAGTATGTGCACTGCCCGTGATGTTGATGTCAATGATCACGGCCTTGCAATTTGATGGCTGGCAATGGGTGGCGTTGGCTCTGGCTTTACCAGTTGTGCTGTGGGGCGCCGCACCGTTTCATCGATCGGCGTGGCGTAACGCGCGACACGGTGCGACAACGATGGACACTTTGGTATCACTCGGTGTGATCGCCGCGATGTCATGGAGTGTCTGGGCATTATTTTTTGGGAACGCTGGTGATATCGGCATGAAAATGAATATGAGTCTGTTCCCGCGCTCATCGTCAATGGCTGGCATGACCCATGGCGAAATGTCCGGCATGGTTCATGACGAGATTTATCTTGAAGTCGCTACGACCCTCGTGGCTTTCCTTCTGGCTGGTCGATATTTCGAAGTTCGTTCACGCCGCAAGGCCGGTGCAGCGTTGAGATCATTGTTGAACCTTGGTTCAAAAGAGGCAACACTGTGGCGTGATGGTGTTGAGACATCTATTCCTATCGGTGTACTTCAAGTCGGTGAAATTTTCGTTGTGCGTCCCGGAGAGATAATTGCCACCGATGGAATCGTCATTGAGGGTCAAAGCGCTATTGATCGAAGCATGATTACTGGCGAAAGTGTTCCTGTTGAGATCTCAATAGGCGATGTGGTGACTGGCGGAACTCTAAACACCAATGGTCGGTTGTTAGTTCGTGCAACTCGTATTGGTCGCGACACGGTTCTGTCACAGATGGCACGTCTCGTTGAAAAAGCCCAGGATGGTAAGGCGCCCATACAACGATTGGCCGATCGAGTGAGTGCGATCTTTGTCCCCGTTGTGATGAGTCTGTCGGTGATCACGCTCATCAGTTGGCTGGTTGTCACTGGGGACACTCAACGGTCTTTCCAAGCAGCAGTATCAGTGTTGGTGATTGCCTGTCCCTGCGCCTTGGGCTTGGCTACTCCTGTTGCACTCTTGGTCGGAACGAGTCGCGCAGCCCGCGAAGGAATCATTATCAAAGGCGCGCATGTACTGGAAGCAACTCGCAATATTGACACGATTATTTTCGACAAGACCGGAACACTGACGACCGGCCTGATGACTCTGCAGCGCATTGACGAAATTGAGCCGAATTATCTGGCAGCGGTAAAGGCTGTGGAAGCGCGTAGTGAACACCCCATTGCTCGCGCCATCGTGCGTGGCCTGAATGAGCGTGGTGTCGGAGATGCGACAACGGTTGAAGAGTTCACCAATATTCCTGGTGTCGGCGTGTCGGCAATAGTTGATGGCCGTCGTGTTGAAATTTCTCGCTCGGCGAATCATGATGAGTCCGGTTTCACTGTCGTAGAAGCCGCGGTAGATGGGCGAGTCGTTGCGCACTTCACGGTGAGCGATCACATCAAGCCAACGGCGTCAGCGATCGTGGCTGAACTGCGTGCGCTGGGAGTACGCCCCATGATCGTGTCAGGCGACTCTGCTGGTCCAGTGCAACACGTGGCCAAGTCTGTCGGTATTGATGTGCGTGAAACGCGCTTCGCAGTATTGCCCGCCGACAAGTTGCGCATCGTGCACGAATTGCAGGCAACTGGTGCCAGCGTGGCCATGGTCGGCGATGGTGTTAATGATGCTGCAGCGTTGGTCGCTGCCGATTTGGGAATCGCTATGGGCACTGGTACTGATGCAGCAATGCAAGCAGGTGATCTGACAATTATCAGTGGTGACTTGACAGTTGTGCCAAAGGCATTGGCTTTGAGTCGTCGCACGCTACGAATTATTCAGGCCAATTTGTTTTGGGCTTTTGCATACAACGTTGCTGCTCTACCGTTAGCGGTAGCCGGCCTGATGAATCCTGTGATTGCTGGACTCGCGATGGCGCTTTCAAGTGCCTTTGTCGTGGCGAACAGTTTGCGCTTACGTCGATAGTTAGGTAGTGCGCTTGCGCAAGGTGACTTCGGCCTCTGTAAAGGTGCGCGCCGAGCATCCAGCCATCTGCACAGGTGGGACGGTCTCAGTGACGATCAAATTTGCGATGGCGCGGAAAGAATCGGCCGCCAGACCGACGCCAGCTAATGACACGGGTTCGCCGCTATCGCCACCCTCGGCAACAGCAGCCTCAATGGGAACTTGACCCAATAACGGCACGCCAATTTCGTCGGCCAAATTTTGTCCACCACCTGTACCGAAGAGTGGATACGACGTGCCATGTTCACAAACAAAGGCACTCATGTTTTCAATCACGCCAGCGATGCGTAAATAAGAACGACGAGCCATATCAGCAGCACGGATTGCAACCTTTTGCGCATTGACTGATGGTGTGGTGACGATGATCATGTCAGTGCGTGGCAACATCCGCGCCAGACCCATTTGCACATCGCCAGTTCCTGGTGGCATATCGATCAGCAAGTAATCCATTTCACCCCATGCCACATCGTTCAAAAATTGTTCAACGGCTTTGGTGAGCATGAGACCGCGCCACATCAAAGCGGTGCTTTCGTTCTCTACCAAGAATCCCGTCGAGACAACTTTTAGTAAGCCGTTGCCGACGACCCGTGTGTTGGGTTGAATCTTTGGGCGCTCGGAAACGGGATCGTGTTTGGCCTCAAGTCGGGCATCAAGGCCCAACATGCGTGGCACAGAAAAGCCCCAGATGTCAGCGTCGAGTACTCCGACAACAAAACCTTTGGCGGCAATCGCCGCGGCCAAGTTGACGGTGACCGAACTTTTGCCGACGCCACCTTTGCCCGAGGCGATAGCTAAAATTCGAGTGGTCGCAGAGATCGCTGTATCTGCAGCATTTTCTTTGGCATTCCAGCGAGCCTTAGCCATCGTCGCTGAACGTTCTTCGGCATTCATTTCGCCCCACTCGATTTTGACGTGAGAGACGCCCGGGTGAGTGGCGACCCGAGTCTCAATATCTTTCTTGATCTGGGCGCGCAGCGGGCAGCCACCAATCGTTAATTTGACACTGATGATGACCTCTCCGCGGTCCGAGACCTCAGCGCAATAAGCCATCCCCAAGTCCACGACATCACTGCCCAGTTCTGGGTCAATGACGCCTCGCAGGAGGTTGGTGACCTCCTCGATTGAGGGGGGTACTCGCACGGCAGACATATTCAAAGCGTATCGGTATGACATTGCTCAAGAACACGGGTATTGTGTAGACACCGGTGAGAAAACATCGGTCGGGGCAACCCGTCGTGACAAACAGTAGGAGACTCATCGTGATTACCCTCACCGACACAGCCGCAGTCAAGGTCAAGGAATTGCTTCAGGCCGAAGGGGCCGACGATATGGCTTTGCGCGTCGCAGTCCGTCCAGGTGGATGCAGTGGTTTCTCGTATGAGATGTTCTTTGATAGTGATTTTGCCGCCGATGATGAGCAGGCTAGTTATGGCGAGAATGTGCGGGTCGTTGTTGATCCCGCATCGGCTCAGTTGTTAGTGGGCGCAACGCTCGACTACAAAGATGGTCTCAATCAGGCGGGTTTCAACATCATTAATCCCAACGCAACACGCTCATGCGGTTGCGGGCAGTCGTTCAGCTAACCCCGTCTCTTCACCGACGCTTCGCCCCCCGCCTTCTCGGTAGCTTTGGCGTCTTAGGTAGGTTCCTGAGCGCAAAACGGCTGTTTTCCTACCTAGAACGTGCGAGATGGTGTGCTGGGTGGCGTTTAGATCAGGGCTTGGCGGACTTCATCGGGATGCCAGACACCTTCGAAGCGATGAGTGATCACTCCACCAATATCGGTGACCCACACCACTGGCTCAAACGTCAACTTTAATTGCTCAACTGTCGGTGCCACTGTTGTTGCAGTGTCATCGAGGTATACATCGGCGTGAATAAAAATCACATCCGTCAAATCTTTTGACATTGTGACCATGCCATCAAGTACTGGCGCACAGACTCCCGTCTGACAATGCGCGGGGGTACCAACAATCAGCACGACGCGCTGACTTTTTTGCAAAGCCTCGGCCAACGTCATCTCATGGAAAGGACAGGGTTCTGGCATCTGAGTGCAGTAGGGCTCAACTCCTTGATGATTGTCAGCAGTCGGTGTGTCGAGCGCAGGCAGGCGGTCTGAGGGGCGTGGGACAACCAGAGTCGACGGGTCACTGACCTGGAAAGCAGCCCCATCTGCTGGCCCGCCATCAACGACCAATGTGAAAAAGGCGACAGTTTCAAGGGTGGTGTTGAAGACCCAAAATGGGGCCAATCCTTCACCCAACGAAGCACGCTGTGCTGTCAGACCTTTGACGACAACAGAATCGTCCGTGACGCTTCGTATGTCGCCAGTCAAAACTCGTGGACCCTTAAGTAACAAACCAGCGTTGTCGGCGAGGGAGATCGGCAGACGCACCGCGCCAGGTCCGATTTGATCGGGAACCCAGCGTTGGACGAGAGCCATGTTTTGTGAAATTGGTCCGTCAAGGGGATCGCTGCTCGCCGAACCCCCACAGGCGCTGAGTAGACGACTCAGGGTCAACACCGAAGTGCCAACCACACCCACTTGCAGCAACTGCCGGCGACTGCCACGGATGATGGACTCTGTCATCTCGCGTCCTGGTCACTCGGATTGGCAAAGTTGCGCACACGCCATGATAACTGTGCTGCAGAGATGTTGCCAAGGGGCGAGGCAAATTGCGGCACTGACAACTAACCTTGCGGGCATGGCAAAGACTTCCGCTCCCAAACCCCTTGGTCCTTATACACCTGTCGTTCGCGCTGGTGACTGGGTGATCGTGTCGGGTCAACTTGGTATCAAAGATGGAGTCTTAGTTTCAGGGGGAGTGGCCGGTCAGACGACGCAAGCGGTGAAGAATCTGAAAGAGCGTTTGAAAGAAGCGGGCGTGACAATTCATGACATCGCCAAGACCCTTTGTTTTTTAACAGACATGGACACCTTCGCAACTTTTAATGAGGCCTATGTCGCTGGCTTTGATGGTGCACGGCCAGCGCGTTCAACCATCGGCGTTGCGGCCCTTCCTTTCGGTGGTGCAGTAGAAATTGAAGCATGGGCCTATAAGCCTTTAGCCCCTGCGAAGAAGTCACCGGCGAAGAAGGCTGTCGTCAAGAAGGCTGTCGTCAAAAAGTCACCTGTGAAGAAGTCACCTGCACGTGGCGCAAAGAAGTAGGTTCTTCTCATGCCTGGTGCCGTTGTCCTCATTCTCGCTCTGATTTCATTTCCCATCGTCGTTGGTTTATCAATGGCACCAGTAGCTGCATTGCTTGGCCACCTGTTGTGGAAAGACGGCGAGATTCGTAACGAGGGCAGTGAACTGCTCGAACTCAACACCTGACGCGATTGTCGTCGGTAGGTCACGAAGTCATATAACTTCATGGTTGGTATGCATACCCCTGATGCTGAGATGGCGCGTTTGGCGAGTAAGGCACTGCTCTATTCGATTGATCGCATTCGTGTTGACCCGCCGCCTTTGGGTGCACCGAGACCGTACGAAGAGTTGTTAGAACTTGTAGGGCAGACGATTACCCCAGAGGGTATTACTGGGGCTGAAGCATTACGTCTCTTTATTGAGGTTCTTGCGCCATCCTCAATCGCTGTTGACCACCCAAAGTTTCTTTCGTTCGTTCCTGGTGCTCCGACTGAGGCTTCCATTATTTTCGACATGGTTGTTTCCGCCGCGAGTATTTACGCGGGCTCTTGGCTTGAAGGAGCGGGAGCAGTTTTCGCGGAGAACCAAGCGTTGCGTTGGATCGCCGACTTGGCCGAGTTTCCTGAATCAGCGGGTGGGGTATTTGTCAGCGGTGGAACTGCGGGCAATATGTCTGCTCTTATCGCAGGTCGATATTGGTGGCGCGAACGCAATCAAGGACGACATGATCACACGCGAGGTTTGATCATGGCTTCAAAGGGTGCTCATTCATCTGTCACCCAAGCCGCTCGTGCGATGGATGCTGATGTTTTGTTAGTCCCCGCCGATGATCGCGGGCGTTTGGTTAGATCTGCATTACGTGCCACCGTCGATTCAATGTCGCAAGATGATCGCGATCGTCTCTTTGCGATTGTTGCGACGTGTGGAACGACCAACCTTGGTGTGATTGATGATCTCTCCGCGTCCGCCGATGTAGCACAAGAATTGAATGTGTGGTTCCATGTTGATGGCGCATATGGTGCTGCCGGATTATGTGCCCCAAGTATTCGCGACAAATACATCGGCATTGAGCGCGCCGATAGTTTCATCGTTGATCCGCATAAGTGGCTTTTTGGTCCCTATGACAGTTGTGCTCTGATTTATCGCAATGTGCATGATGGTCCACGAGCGCATACGCAACATGCTGAATATCTTGATGTGTTGCATAGTGAGCAAGATGAGAATGGACCGTGGTTAGAAATGAATCCTGCTGATATGGCTCACCACCTCAGTCGGCGAGCTCGCGGCCTGCCATTGTGGTTTAGCTTGGCGACACACGGGACTCAGGCATATACAGATGCAATGGAGAGAACTCTCAAGGTGACACAACAAGGCGCAGACGAAATTCGCGCGCGTCCTTATCTTGAATTGCTCCTTGAACCAGATTTAAGCATCTTGGTATTTCGTCGACTTGGCTGGAAAGCTGCCGATTATCAGCGCTGGAGCGACCAACAGTTGTATTCCGGCGAATCATTTGTCGTTCCGAGTTCATGGAACGGTGAAACGGTTCTACGCTTCTGCATTGTGAACCCACGCACCCGTCGTCAACACCTGGTTGAGATTCTTGATTCATTGGCCACGGATAACCCATGACCACTCCTGCTGTCGTGGCTGATTTATTGATCCATAATGCTCTCGTCGTTGCCACAGTCGATGACCAACGTCGTGAACTCAGCGGCGGTTGGGTTGCTATCACTGACGGAATCATCACTGGTGTTGGTTCATCTTTGGATATCAAACCCGATGCCCGTGAAGTCCTTGATGCCACTGATTGTTTAGTGACGCCAGGTTTGGTGAATACACATCACCATATGTATCAAAATCTCACTCGCGCGAATCCACTGATGACAGACAAACCATTATTTGGTTGGTTGCAATCTTTGTATCCACTCTGGCGCGCGATTGATGAAGAAGCGGTTTATGTCAGCGCATACATCGCTCTCGCAGAACTGGCCTTGTCTGGATGCACAACAAGTTCGGATCATCTGTATTTGCATCCTCATGGTGCTGGTGATTTGTTGTCCGCCGAAATTCGCGCCGCGCAAGATTTAGGTATGCGTTTTCATCCCACGCGAGGCTCAATGTCTCTTTCACAAAAAGATGGTGGTTTGCCACCTGATGATGTTGTCTGCGACGACGATGAAATTCTGGCGCTCAGTGAACAAGCCGTGCTTCGGCATCATGATCGCTCATTCGGTGCAATGGTGCGTGTGGCCCTCGCCCCGTGTTCACCGTTCAGCGTGACTGAAGAACTGATGATCCGTTCCGCTGAACTAGCTGAAAAGTTGGATGTTCGCTTGCACACTCACTTTGCTGAGAATGCTCAAGACGACGAGTTTTCTCTCGCAACTTTTGGTTGTCGCCCGATGGAATATCTAGAGCGCACTGGTTGGTGCAGCGACCGTACTTGGGTTGCTCATTGCGTGATGCCGAATCACGACGAGATTCATCGTCTCGGTGCTGCTGGCATCGGGGTAGCTCATTGCCCGAGCAGCAATATGATTTTGGCCTCGGGTATTTCGCCAGTTGTTGACTTGCGTGCCGCTGGGGTCAAGGTTGGCCTCGGAGTTGATGGATCTTCATCAGCGGACTCTGGATCAATGTGGATGGAAGCCCGCCAAGCGATGTTGCTCGCCAAATTACGCAATGGCGCGCAGGCCGGAACGGCGCGCATGTCTTTGGAGATGGGCACCCGCGGTGGTGCTGGATGTCTTGGTCGTGAAGGTGAAATTGGAGAGATCACTATCGGTGCGGTTGGTGATCTAGCGGTGTGGTCACTGACTGGCCCATCCTTTGCGGGGGCGATTGCGGATCCGATTGAAGCCTGGTTGCGGTGTGGCCCATCGGCGGCGCGGCACACTGTGGTGCATGGGCGCGTGGTCGTGCGCGATGGACAACTGACGCACACTGCGCTTGATGAGATGCTCGGAAAACATCGCCTCATCAGTGCGCGGATTCAACAACTTCACTGAAATGGTCGGCTCGCGCAAAAGACCAGCCGCTGTGTTGTGGGACATGGACGGAACGATCGTTGACACAGAACCGTATTGGTTCGCTGCCGAATTCGAAATCGTCGAGATGCATGGTGGGACATGGTCCCATGAACACGCGCGGGCATTGGTCGGATCGGATCTTTTGGATTCGGGTGCTTACATTCGCAAGCACGGAGGTGTCAATAAAGAGCCCGCAGAAATTGTTGAGATGTTGTTGGATCGTGTTGTGGCGCAATTGCGGGTGGCCATTCCTTGGCGTCCAGGAGCACGCGAATTGTTGGCCAGTGTTAATCAGGCCGGAATTCCCGCAGCATTGGTGACAATGTCGTGGAAGCGATTTGCGGATCAAGTCATTGATTGTTTGCCGCCGAAAAGTTTTACGGTCTCGGTGACTGGCGATGAGGTCACTGCGGGTAAGCCTCACCCCGAGCCGTACCTACTGGCGGCTCAGCGACTCGGAGTTGACCCACGTGAGTGTCTGGCAATTGAAGATTCACCCACGGGCGTGCGCTCGGCTTTGGCGGCAGGGTGCTATGTGCTGGGCGTGCCACATGTTGTAGATATTCCTGCAGACCTTGGGGATCGATTGCGACTTGCGCCTTCATTGGTGGGCATCTCAGTCGACGATCTCGTTCGCCTCACGTGTTAACTAGGTTTCGTCTCCCACGTTCTAGGTAGTTTTTGCGTCTCAGGTAGGTTTATAGGCGCAAAACGACAGTTTGCCTACCTAGAAGGTTGTGTTGCCGTTTGATGGTTGATCGGGCACACGATCAGTCGTGACGAAATTGATGATGTACGAACTTGAGCGGTTCGCCCGAGGTGAAAATCGGCTCATTGGAAGAAGTGAACTTTTGCGATCAACGATCTCGGCCTCAACTTGGTCGCGTTTGGTTCGCGACGGACGCCTGATTGAAATATTTCCTGGAGTCGCGGGATTACCTGGAATCACAATCTCACCTGTGGTGCGCATTGACGCAGCGGTGCGCGCTGCAGGAAGAGGGGCATTGGCGAGCCATCGATCTGCCGCTTACCTCTATGGGGCGACTGTCATCGGCGACAATCCAGTTGATTTGATTCGCCCCGATCGCGGCGGGGCACTCTGCTTGCCTGATGTTGTTGTGCATCGCCCCGTTGACTGCAAAGAACTCCAGCCGCGCTTTGTGAATGGGATACCGGTGACAAATCCCTTGCGTACGCTGGTTGATTTGGGAGCAGTTGCACCACAATCTGTTGAAGAATGTTTAATGAAAATGCGCATTGATGGACATGTCTCAGTGAGTGCTGTTGATATGGCAATCGCTCGGCATAGCAAAAAAGGTCGGCGCGGGACGATCGCTATTCGTCAAGCTCTAGCGCATCAGGTTTTGCGAGCTCGTCCGCCTGATTCTGTTCTTGAAGAAAAGATGGCACGTCTGTGCGCACGATACAAGCTTCCGTCAATGGAGTTTCATGCGCGCATCGGCGGTTATGAAGTTGATTTTCTGATCACGGATACAAATATTTATGTTGAATGCGATGGCTGGGAGTTCCACGGACTCAATCGCGAACAGTTTGAATTCGATCGCAAGCGAAACGCCGATCTGTTGGGCCAGGGATTCATTGGTCTGAAATTCACGTGGTTGCAGATTGTCCGCAATCCGCAGTATGTGGCGCGCATGATCACTCAGGCAGTGGAGAAATGGGCCCCTAAATGACACCTTCTAGGTAGGCAAACTGCTGTTTTGCGCTCAGAAACCTACCTAAGACGCTAAAGCTACCGAGAAGGCGGGGCGTGGGAGAAGGTGGGGGGGCGGGTTGTGGGGCGAAGACTCGGTTAGTTGCCCCAGCGCGATTGCCCAAAGCGGTATCCCACACTGCGCACCGTCTGAATCAAGTTCGCTTGCTCTTCACCCAACTTGGCTCGCAAACGACGAATATGCACATCAACAGTTCGCGCACCGCCGTAATAGTCGTAACCCCAGACCCGTGACAAAAGAATCTCGCGGGTAAAAACTTTGCCCGGATTCTGAGTGAGAAATTTGAGGAGTTCGTACTCCATGTAAGTCAGATCGAGCGGGCGACCATCAATGTACGCCTGATAGGTCTCAAGGTTGAGTGCTAGCCCGCCATAGTCCACGACATCTGGCTTGACACTGATAGACATGTGCGCGAAAACATGTCGTAGCCGGGCTTCAAGTTCTCGCGGGTGAAACGGCAGCAAACAAAAATCGCTAAACAATTCATCACGCAAGGTGAGGTCATCAAGTTGCGCACCAGTGACCAACAACATCAACGGTACATGTATCCCATCCCGTTTACGCAGGGCCCGGCAAAAAGCCCAAGCCCCGTCCATATCTTCATCGGCCATCACAATGGCACCCAACCAACCCTCCTTGGGTTCAGACTTCAGGGCGACTTCAGCCGAAGGAAAGGCTTTCCAACGAAAACCAGCCATGTCCAAAGTGCGCGCCAATTCTGGTGAAGGCGATTCTGGAAAAACGGCGATGAGATCCATCATGCAATAACTCAGATGCTCTTGAGATAGCGCTGTAGTTCAAATGGAGTGACCTGGGTCTTGTATCCGCGCCATTCAGAACGCTTGTTACGCAAGAACCATTCAAAGATGTGTTCTCCTAGGGCCTCACGGACGAGAGTTGATGACTCCATCACATTGAGTGCCTCAGAAAGAGATTGCGGCAACTGGGCGATACCCAATTTTTCGAGTGCACCGTCACCCATTTCGAAGAGGTTTGCATCGGCCTCTGCGGGGAGTTCATAGTTCTGTTCGATACCGCGTAAGCCAGCGGCAAGAATCACAGAAAAAGCCAAGTAGGGATTGCAGGCTGGGTCGGGTGAGCGGTATTCAATTCGTGTTGCTGAGGGATTTGCACGCTTGGGTATAGGAACACGTATCAAACCACTGCGATTATTGCGGGCCCATGAAACATGTACGGGTGCTTCAAACCCCGGCACTAAACGCTTGTAGCTATTGACTGTTTGGTTGGTGACAGCAGTGATCTCACTGGCATGGAACAGTAGTCCAGCCATAAATTTCTTAGCCGTCTCAGACAAGTTGTATGAATCATCTGCCGAATAGAAAGCGTTGCTGTTGCTGTCATCAGTACCTTTGTTATTGAACAGTGATAGATGCAGGTGCATACCACTGCCTTGAACTCCTTCAAGGGGCTTAGGCATAAAGGTGGCATGGACTCCCTGTGCGGCGGCGACCTCTTTGACAACCAAGCGAAAAGTCATCACGCTGTCAGCCATTGTCAAAGCATCGGTATGACGCAGATCAATTTCATGTTGCGAGGGTGCATCTTCATGGAATGAGTACTCAACGGGAATACTCATCGTCTCCAGAGTGCGAATCGTTTCCTTGCGCAATGTGCCCGTGACATCAGTTGTTGTGAGATCAAAAAATGACGCCTCATCGAGTGGGCGTGGAGGCTGACCAGCTTCCGGGGGAGCAAAGTAAAAGAACTCCATATCGGGAGCAATTAAAAAGTCGAGTCCTAGATCCTGAGCACGTTTTAAGTTACGTCGCAACACTTGGCGGGGGTCTCCATCAAATGGGGAACCATCAAGGTTGTAGATATCGCAGAAGACGCGTGCCTCGGGAGACTTTGAATCTGCCCATGGCAGCATCACGAAAGTGTTGGGGTCGGGGATCGCCAGAACATCACTCTCTTGGACTCGTGAGAAACCGTCAATGGATGAGCCGTCAAAGGTCATGCCATCTTCAAGAGCGTTTTCAAGTTCGGCCGGACTGATGGCAAAACTCTTGAGCCCCCCCAAGACGTCTGTGAACCACAGACGGATGAGTCGAACGCCGCGCTCTTCTACTGTGCGAAGCACGTAGTCACGCTGTGGATTCAGCATGTTCATCCTCCTATTCTGCCGTAGGTCTTGGATAAATGACATGGGGGCCAGGTTTCCCCAGCCCCCACAACGTTTTTATTCCCCTCAAGCGAGGAGTGGTACTAATTTCAGCCGCAAACCGTCTCAAGGATAAGTCGGCAGACGGTGTAAGGGTCCATGTTGGCGTTTGGACGACGGTCCTCGGCGTAGCCCCGACCGGTCTTTTCAACCTGGAAAGGAATACGGATGGAGGCTCCACGATCTGACACGCCGTAACTGAACTTGTTCCATGGAGCGGTCTCGTGCTTGCCAGTGAGGCGGCTTTCGATGTCGTGTCCGTAGTTGGTGACGTGCTCCATGACTTTTTTGCCGATGGCATTACAAGCCGCGGTGATTGCCTTCATGTCCTTGTCGTTACGCATTGCCTTGGTGGAGAAGTTGGTGTGCGCACCAGCTCCGTTCCAGTCACCCTTTTGCGGCTTGGCGGCGAGGGAGATCACTACGTCGTAATCTTCAGCGATGCGATGCAATAACCAGCGCGCAATCTGCATGTGATCGCCGACAGTCATCGCATCAGCGGCACCAATTTGGTATTCCCACTGACCAGGCATGACTTCAGCATTGGTTCCTTCAATCATCAAACCGGCATCCATGCAAGCCTGCGTGTGCTCTTCAACGATGTCACGACCGATGACTCGACCTGTACCAACACCGCAGTAGTAGGGACCTTGAGGTTCTGGGAATCCACCGCCGGCAGGAAAACCAAGAGGGCGACCGTCCGGACGCATCATGGTGTATTCCTGCTCGATACCGAAGATCATTTCTTGATCAGCGAACTTCTTGGCGGCTTTGGCGCATGCTGCACGAGTGTTAGTGGGGTGTGGCTTGCCAGTTGTGGCAAGTAAGACTTCACATAACACGAGGATGTTGTCTCCACCACGGATGGGATCGGGACAAGTGAAGACTGGGTTCAATGCGCAGTCGGATGCATCGCCTGAGGCCTGGTTTGTCGACGAACCGTCGAAACCCCAACCTGGAGGTGTCGTGACATCATCAGCCAAGATCTTTGTTTTTGAGCGTAGAAGGGGCGTTGGCGCAGTGCCGTCGATCCAGATGTATTCGGCTTGATAGGCCACTTGGTCCTCCAGGGATTTTGATCCGGCGATGCCGGGCTAGTTGTACGGGGCAGTGAAAGGCTCGCAGGGGGGCATTTCTCCGTCGTTGCCCGATTGTGAACGCTGTGTGAACCGTGACGGACCAAACAGCGCGAACATTTGGGTCAAAACCGTCCCTGAACGGTAACCGTTAAAGACTCAGATGACCACACCGACGGCGCGGTTAGCCTCACAGATATGGCAACTTTGCGAATCGGCCTGGCGCAGATGAACCCCACTGTGGGCGACCTGGCGGGTAATCGCGCCCTGATCGCCGGTCTATATGCCGAGGCAGTAGACGCAAAATGCGACATTGTGGCTTTCAGCGAATTGTCCGTCACTGGATACCCGCCCGAAGACCTTGTGCTGAAATCTGGCTTCGTGCGTGATAATCACATCGTTCTTGAAGATCTTGCCAAACTCACAGGGTCCTGCGTGGCGGTCATCGGTTTTGTTGATCGAGGTATTGGCGAACAAACATCTTCTGGTCAACCTGTGATTTATAACGCCGCCGCAGTGTGCTCCCATGGCGCGATTCGAGGCGTCTACTACAAGCGCCATCTGCCGAACTATGACGTCTTTGACGAGGAGCGGACATTTGCGCCGGGCTCGGGCGAGTACCAGATTTTTGAGGTTGCTGGAATAAAATTTGCTGTCTCTATTTGCGAAGACATTTGGCGAGCCGATGGACCAGTTGCTGAGCAGGCGCGCAGTGGGGCACAAGTCAATATCAATATCAACGGTTCCCCATTTCATAGCGGCAAGTTGTTGCAACGACAAGAGATGCTCAGTGATCGGGCGCTTGAAAACAATTGTGCGATTGTCTATGTCAATCAGGTGGGTGGTCAAGACGAATTGGTCTTTGATGGTTCCTCAATGGTCTTTGATGCCGCTGGAAAAATGTTAGCGCGTGCGCCGCAGTTTGCGACTGGTCTCACGGTTGTAGAACTCGATCTGGCAAGCACAACGAATACACAAACCACTGTTGCTCCGATCAGTAGTCGGTATGAAGAAATGTACGGTGCGCTTGTTCTAGGAACACGCGATTATGTTCGTAAGAACAAGTTCACTGATGTTGTCATTGGTTTGTCTGGCGGAATCGACTCATCAATAGTCGCCGCCTTAGCAGTTGAGGCTTTGGGTGCTGAACATGTTCACGGTGTGGCGATGCCTTCGCGATATTCATCTGATGGTTCTAAGACTGACGCCTATGCTCTTGCTCGTGCTTTAGGAATTGACTGTCAAACTATTTCCATTGAGCCAGTTTTTGAAGCGTATCTTGCGATGCTTGCTCCTAGTTTTGCAGGTCGAGAGGCAGACCTCACTGAAGAAAACTTGCAGAGTCGGTGTCGTGGCCAGATTCTGATGGCTCTGTCAAACAAGTTTGGATGGATGGTTTTAACGACCGGGAACAAGAGCGAACTGGCTGTTGGCTATTTCACTATCTATGGCGACTCCGTAGGGGGGTATGCAGTGATCAAAGATTTGTTAAAGACCGACGTCTTTGGTCTAAGTCGCTATGTCAATGAACGAGCAGGTCGCGAGATCATTCCCGAGTCAGTGCTCACAAAACCGCCGTCAGCCGAATTGCGTCCCGATCAACGTGATGATCAAAGCCTGCCGCCCTATGACATTCTTGATCCGATCTTGGCGTTATATGTCGAACAAGATCGCACAGCCGCCGAAATCATTGAGTTGGGTCACCCTGAAGACATCGTGCGACGTATAGCGCGTCTCGTTGATCTCAGTGAATACAAACGGCGTCAGGGAGCACCTGGGGTGCGCGTTTCTGAAAAGGCATTTGGTAAAGATCGCCGACTTCCGATTACGAATGGTTATCGCGGCTAAAGAACCGACACTTTGGTTGTACGGCTGTAAGCCATCATGCACAAGATTGTGCATAAGGCCGAGCAGGCGCCAATGAACGCAGGAACATTAATGCCGAATGAGTCATAAGTGGCAGTGGCGATAACAGACATGCTGGCCCTACCTAAAGCGCCGCCAGCGAGGACGATACCCAGACCGCGAGCGGGCGAATTGGTGATCAGGTTTGCTCCGAGGGGCAACAAACTGACAATCGCAAATTCGAATCCGAGAAGGTAAATGCCCAATAAAATCAGCCCAGAAATCAAGTGGTTATGTCCAACGGTGAGCAATAAGCCGGCTGGGACAATGAGTCCTGCGCCCAGTATTGCGCTGCGTTCTTTACCCCATAGATCAGTGCGGCGTGCACTGGTGATCGATGCAAAAAGTTCGAAGGCCCCAAGTCCAAAGGCCACTGCGGATATTCCTGCTTCAGTGAAACCAAATTCGTCGTCAAGCCAAGAACCGAAGGTGACAAACATTGTTTGACTTGCTGCCATCAGAAAAAACATCGCCCCAACAATCCAAAAGCCCCGCGCAGGCATCGGATGTTTTTGCGTTTGTTGAATGCGTTGCGAACCTACGACATCATGTCCATCAAGACGCATGGCGACCACCACCGCCATCAGTGCCACACTGAGCGCTCCCGCGGCGTATCCCCAACGCCACGATGTGGCCGAGGCCACAAGGCCCATTGATGTGACGCCGATGAGTAAACCAAGTGCCCATGATGTTTCGGTGAGGCCGATGACCCGACCGCGTCGTTCGTAGTCAACATGGTCATTCACCCAAGCAGCGAGTCCCATATCAAAAATAAATTTGCAGATGCCGAGCAGCAAGATGCCGATCATGAAGACCCACAGCGATGGACTCGCGGCTGCTAAAGCAGTCGCCCCTGAAAGTCCAAGCAGACCACCCGCCATGGCGGTGCGACGATGGACGCGGTCCACATACGAACCAAGAATGGGAGCAATGGCCATTGTGATTTCAGTGAACATCAGGGCTAAACCAAGACGCGACAAACTGATATTGAAGTCGCGTGAAATACTCGCTAAAAATGGAGGAGCAAATCGAAAGCAACCATTTGTAGTTATTCGAGCAATGGTCAAAGTGCCGACGTGACGACGAGTTTCGGGAGAGTATGAATCGTCGAGAAAGCGATCAATGAGTCGTCGTTGAGTGCTCATTCAACGACGCCATTATTACGCAGATCATCGGCAATGAGTTGAAGTGGGTAGAGCAATGAGCCGAGGTGCCATCCGCTGGATTCATTGTGTTCAAACCATGATCCGGACAAGTTGGGGAAGCGTTGATCCTGCCCGCCGAGATGGGCACGCAATAACCGCAGTACTCCACCGTGAGAAATCACCAAGATGCACTTGCCACGATTTTCTTGGGCGATCGCATCGAGCGCAGCGTCGACGCGTTGGTTGGTCGATTCTTCGGTTTCAAAATGTGGTGGGCGACGTCCACTTTCTAGGTAGCCAGGCCACTGCACGCTGATCTCGTCAGGGGTCAGACCCTGCCATTCACCAGCATCATTTTCTTGCCACCGGTTGTCAACGTGCACTGTTGGTACACCGAGTATCTGGGCGATTGTTTGGCCTGTGAGGTGTGCTCGCTCAAGATTGCTAGTGATCACGAGGTCAAAGTGAGGACATTGCGTGCCGAGTAAGCCTGCGGCGTCGGCGGCTTGTTGGATTCCAAGGCTCGTCAGGGGCGGATTTGCTTGGCCTTGCCAGCGCCCAAGAGCGTTCCATTCACTTTGTCCATGTCGCAGTACAAGTACACGGGTATTCGTCATTGCAACTTGTTGAGGCACGACCAACGAGGGTAGTGCGGGTACGCTCAGATGGGTGGCAACTCTGCGTCTATTTGCCCGAGCCCGTGAAGTGGCCGGTACATCAAGCGATACTGTGGCAGGGTCAACGGTTGATGAGGTCATTGCCAGCGCCATCCAACGGTATGGACAGTCCTTTGCTGACTTAGTGCCAACGTGTCGAATTTGGTTAAACGGAGAATCGGTACCCGGTTTGACAGCCGTGGGCGACAATGATGAAGTAGCGGTATTGCCACCCGTCTCTGGAGGAAGTTCATGAATCAGACAGCGAATCCATCGGGCGATCCAGCCTCGTTGTCATTGCCGGATCTCCGCGCCGAGCGCGATACTTTGCGTCAGCAAGAAGATGCCGTCTCATTCGTGCGTCGACTAGCCCAAGGTCGTCTTGATTTAGTGACTGCCGTGAAGCGTCATAGGGCTGACGGAAGTGGAGCTGTCTCTGTTGCCGAGATCGTGCGTTCTGGGGTGGGCCCTGCGCCCAGTACTGGATCTGCGCGTCCACCACGAGACACCGAGGTCAGCGCGGATCATCCCTTGCTGGCCGAGTTTGATGTGTTGTGCGACAGTTTGGGATTTGACAACATGGCCGACCTTGATGACTTGGGTCTGACCTCATTGGAAAATGGGATACAGGTTTTTGAGTCGGCGCAGTCTGACTTGCGCCGTCAGCTATTTGATCGGATTGACGCTTTAACGGCGGAATTGGTGCGTCGCTACCGCGATGGGGACGCCTCCGTGGACACTTTGTTACAAAACTGACGCAGTTGTTGAAGGCTCGTTCGGGCAAAGGTTAAAGATCAGCGATAGTTTCCAAAGTTGATGACGCGCGTAGCCATGCTCTCTTTGCACACCTCGCCTCTGGCTCAGCCAGGGGTTGGGGATTCGGGTGGGATGAATGTGTACGTCCGCGAACTCGTGGCGGGTCTGGCCCACGCCGGCGTTGAAGTCACGACTTATACCCGTGAGTGGCGCTCTGGTTTGCCCCGAGAAATCTTGGTTGAGCCCAATCATCGGGTGATTCACATTCCCGCTGGTGAGTTCGCTTTGCCCAAGGAAGAACTTGAGTCTCTCGTTCCAACGTTCACCGATTTGGTACTCGACGACATTCGCCGCAATCACCCAGCTGATGTCGTGCATGCCAATTATTGGTTGTCGGGCTTATCTGGGCACGTGCTCAAACACGAACTAGATGTCCCCCTCGTGACGACTTTTCATACCTTGGCTCGAGTCAAAGCCGAAGGCGGCGATCCCGAACCAGAACGTCGTGAAAGAGCCGAAGCCCAAATCATTGGGTGTGCTGATGCGATTTGTGTGAGTTGCGATGAAGAAGAAGATCAGTTCCGTCGTCTGTATGGCAACCCGCCTGGTGTTTTAGAAATCGTTGCGCCAGGTGTTGAACATGCCTTCTTCACACCTGGTGATAAGCGCGGCGCTCGTGCGGCACTCGCAATGGGTGACGGACCAGTGTTGTTATTCGTCGGACGCATTCAGCCCCTCAAGGGAGTTGATGTTGCAGTTCGCGCTTTAGCCGCTCTTGGTCGTCGCGATGCACAGTTATATGTCGTTGGCGGAGCGAGTGGTTCGAATGGCGACACAGAAGTTCTTCGCGTCCAGGCACTGATCGCTGAATTGGGTTTGACTCGCCAGGTGCACTTCGTTGAAGCGCAAGCGCACCACATGTTGTCAACGTATTACCGTTCCGCCGACGCTGTTTGGGTCCCGAGTCGTTCAGAAAGTTTTGGGCTTGTGGCCCTTGAAGCTGCTGCGTGTGGCATTCCTGTCATTGCCAACGCCGTCGGTGGTTTGTTATCGCTTGTTGATCATGGCCGCACTGGCTATCTCGTTGCTGATCGTGATCCTGAAGTTTTCGCTAAATACACTGCAGAACTTCTTGATAATCCTGCTCTCGCGACTGCGATGGGCATTGCGGCGGCCGAGCGTGGTCGCCGTTACACATGGAGTTTTGCTGCAGCACGTTTACGTCGGGTGTACACAGATATCACCTCTCGCTCACTCGTGAACTGCTCGTGAGTGATCTCTTTGACGACGGTTCTTTGGCGATCTTTGAACGCCAAATTGATGAATGGTTAGCGAAACTCAAATCTGTCAATGAAACAATTTTGGCAATTGATCATGGAGATCCTGATCCCTTATATCGTGCCCGTTGGTATATACGAATGAAGGGTGAGACCAAGGACTACATCACCGTGTGGCTTACTCTTGGGCAGCGCACATTGCGTTATGAAACGTATGTGCTTCCTGCTCCCGAAGAGAACATCGTTGAATTCAATGAGAACCTATTACGTCGCAATGACAAATTGATTGGGGCCCATTTTTCAGTGGGACTTGAAGACGCGGTGTACCTGCGTGGCGAGTTGTCATTGATTGGTTTGGTGGAGTCCGAAGTGGACCGTGTTGTTGGTTCGCTGTATGCCTATGTTGAGCAGTGTTTTCGACCACTGCTGGCTATCGGCTTTGCCTCACGCTTTGCGAACTAGTTAAATCTCTCGCCCTTTGTCGGCGAACGAGACCCACAGTGCAGTGGTCTTGCCGACTGTGATTGGGAAGTCGCATCGGCGAGGCCTCCACAGCGTTAGCGTGACAGCATGGGTACTTCTGATTCGGCAATTTTGGCCATCGTCGGTGGTGGAAATATGGGAGCGGCACTGGCTGGCGGTTTGTTGTCATCGGGCTTTATGACGCCCGGTGATCTGATAATCGTCGAGGTTCTCGAGGCTCGTCGCCAACACTTGGCGCAACTTTTCCCAGGTGTCACAATTTCGGCCACGATCGGACCATGTGGTTCAGCCGTTATCGCCGTGAAACCCCCAGATGTGCCAGCCGCGGCTCAGGCTTGCGTTGGGGCTGGGGCAACAAGGGTTTTGTCGATTGCTGCTGGGGTCACGTTGAAAACCCTTGAGTCGGCTTGTGGTGCTGGAGTGGCAGTCGTCCGAGCGATGCCCAACACGCCTGCTCTGGTGGGACAGGGGGCCTCAGGAATTGCCGGAGGCACACATGCCACCCAGGCCGATTTGGAGTGGGCACAAGCAGTTTTAGGGTCGGTGGGCATTGTCGTCACTGTGCCCGAAGCGCAATTAGATGCTGTCACCGGACTCGTCGGCAGTGGTCCCGGATATCTCTTCTTGGTGGCTGAGGCTCTGATGGATGCTGGGGTCGCTGAAGGTTTGCCGCGTGACACCGTTGAGTTATTGATTCGCCAATTGTTCGTCGGATCTGCGGCTTTGCTGGCTCAGGGCCAGGACCCTAAGGATTTACGTGCCAGTGTGACTTCGCCCGGGGGTACAACCGCGGCGGGGATCGCGATCCTTGAGGCGCAGGCCATTCGGACTGCTTTTGCTGAGGCTGTTCGCGCCGCCACAGAGCGAAGTCGCCAACTCGGTGGTCAGTAGCGCACTTTTAGTGTTATTTACCCCGTTTCAGGACAAAGAATAAATTTCAGATTTTCACTTTCAAAGTTGGTGTGCCTGTGCCTAGGGTATGTCACAGGTCACATGACCGCTAGCTGAAGGTTGGCTAGGGACGCGCCCGCAAGGGCAGCGCCGATAGGGCTGGTGCCAGCGGGGGGTTGGCACCAGCCCCGTCGCATTTCTCGGCTCTGTTGTTGTTTAGTGACTTGAGTCAATTTCACTGACACACTGTGAAGCGTGAGTCGTACCTATGAGACCGTGTCATTCATTTCTGACTTTGGTTATGAGTCAGAACATGTGGGCGTCGTCAAAGCAGTACTCCGCGAGTCGGCTCCGCAAGTCGTTGTGATTGATCTCACGCATGGCATTTCTCCGTTTGATGTTCGCGGCGCTTCGTTGTCACTAGCGCGCGCTGTTCCGTATCTGACTGAAGGCATTGTGATTGCTGCAGTAGATCCAGGTGCGGGAACGCAACGTCGTTTAGTGGCTATCGAGGTTGCCGGTGGTGCTGGAATTTTTATCGGTCCTGATAATGGTTTATTAGCACCTGGGGTGGCCTTAGTTGGTGGTGCTGAGCGCGCTGTCATTCTTGACAAAGAAGAACATCATCTTGTTGCTCCCGGATCAACCTTCGCAGCGCGTGATGTTTTTGCGCCGATCGCCGCGATGTTGTGCAACGGTATTGATTTATACGAGGTTGGAACGCAAGTTGACCCAGCAGCATTGTTGCCAGGTATCGTGCCGATTCCGCGCGATGAGAATGGCACACTTGAGTGTGAAGTTATTTGGGTTGACCGCTTTGGCAATTGTCAATTAAATGTCAGCCTTGATGATTTAGAAACCGCATGGAATACCAAAGTTGATCGTGTCCGCGTGAGCTTCGCTGAGAACATTCGCAATTTCGCAATTTCAACATCCTTTGCTGATCTTGGCCAAGGTGCAACTGGATTGGTGATTGATTCGTCAGGTCTGTTGTGTCTCGCCGTTGATCGTTCATCAGCAGCGAAAGAATTATCTTTGGGCGAAGGCGAGCAGGTTTCATTGCAGCCTGGTGCGACGGAGCCAGGTGTATCAACCCCGATTTCATTGAGGAATAAGTAGCTTTTCAGCAACTAGGATAAAGACATGCGACCAGCAACAACCTTGACCACAGTTCTTTTACTCGCAGTCATTCTTTTGGCTGGGGTTTTATCCCTCTTGCGTTTGTAAGTCCACTAACTTTCGCCACGACTCAACTGGCTTCGATGCGGAGACTAAAAATCCGGCGAAGAGCACAATGATGCCGAGCAATAAGGTGACGGCGAAAGCGCGATCCTCACCGAGGCGACCAGCCAAAGTGCCACTCGCTGAAAGAATGATGGTCCCCACGGCGATCAAAGTATTGCTGGCTACGTGACGACGAGTATTCGTGATCTGCCGTTGCGCTTGCCCGACAGCAGGCAGGCGACCGCGCAGCACTCTCATGATTGACCACATGGCGCCACCAATAATCAACAACGCGGCCACGCCCGAACCCACTGCGGCGAAGACTCGCGGAGCGACACCAAAAATTTCACTTCCCTGCGGCAATGCCCCGCCGCTGACATCGGTACCAGTCAATTGATCCTGTTTGGTGGGAGCAACCAGCATCACTCCCACAGCAGCACCAGATAATCCGATCAGCCAGGTCTTGACGATCTTGCCGATCTTTATTCCGAACAATAGATAAACCGTTCCGAGTGCCAGCCACGGCACATTGAGTACGGCTCCTGCTAAAAAGAAAACTCGAAATGAAGACAGGCTCCAACCGCGGGCCTCAGCCCACCACAAGGCCAGCGATCCCACTGCAAACAAGAGCAATGAAAAACTCCACGCTCCATCGTGAGGACGGCGTCGTTGTAACCAGCGATCAAAAGTAGAGATGCTGAAAGCCAGAGCCACGAGAGTGGCAGCGGCAGCGAGGGCGGCGTTCAACGTCACGATGCGAGGTTAGAGCCAAGGAGGCTGAGTAACAGCGGTGACCGATGACCATTGGCGCGGGTCTGTGTCACGCTGTGGGACTTCTCGCTCACGAACAATCGGGCGTAGCGTTTTTTGAATGGCAGAACGCTCTCGTCGCAAAATCGCAGAAGCCACGATTTCTCGGCTTCCGATGTATCTGCGGATTCTGCTGGAGTTGACAGAATCTGGGGTAGCCGGTGTGTCTTCCGAGAAAATCGCCGAAATGGGCGGCATTAACGCTGCCAAGGTCCGTAAAGATCTCAGTTATCTCGGCAGTTATGGGACTCGTGGGGTTGGGTACGAGGTTTCCTTCTTGATTTTTCAGATTCAACGAGAACTTGGGGTTGACCACGAATGGCCAGTCGTCATCGTCGGTGCAGGCAATTTGGGTCAGGCCCTCATTGGCTCGGGCGGGTTCGGGCGACGGAGTTACCCGATCGTCGGGCTCGTGGACATCGACGAAGCCAAAGTTGGTTCGCTGATTGGCAGTCTGCGGGTGGGCCATATTGATGAACTACCCAATCTCATCGCCTCGCAGCAGGTGGCGATAGGCGTGGTGGCAGTTCCGGGCGAGGCTGCTCAGATGGTCACCGATCGACTGATCTCTGCCGGGGTGACCAGTATTTTGAACTTCGCCCCGATTCCCGTCAACGTTCCGGCGGGAATTAGCGTTCGCCAAGTTGATTTGGCCTGTGAATTGCAGATCCTGAGTTTTCATGAGCAACACAAGAAAAAAGTTGTTCCATGGCCACAAGTTTTACCGAAGAGTGTCAGTGCATAGGTCCGATAAAAGGTCTGAGAGATAGGGTTACTGTCGTGTCGATCGTCGTCTTTGGGGTGAATCACCGAACTGGGCCTCTCTCTCTTCTGGAGCGGGTCACAATTGCTGACGACGCAATTGCCAAGACGGTTCATGGTTTGATGGCGCGACCCAACATTCGCGAAGTTGTCGTGCTTTCAACATGTAATCGCACTGAGGTGTATGCAGTTGCCGAGAAGTTTCACGGGGCCTACGGCGATCTTCGCGATTTCTTTTGCGACCTTGGCGGCTTTTCCGCCGAAGAATTGACACCCCATGTCTATAGCCAGCACGACGATGCTGCCATCAGTCATTTATTTGAAGTGGCTGCCGGCTTGGATTCGGCGGTAGTGGGCGAAAGTGAGATTCTTGGACAGGTACGTTCGGCTTGGGAGCGTTCGCAACATGAAGGTGGATCATTATCCACGCTGAATCTTTTGTTTAGACATGCCATTGAAACCGGAAAGCGGGCGCGCACTGAAACATCTATCGGTCGCCATACCGCGAGTGTCAGCCAAGCTGCCGTCGATATGGCCCGCGAAAATCTCGGAACGGTTGAAGGGTTGACCGTTCTTGTCGTCGGGGCCGGCGACATGGGTGAAGGTGTCACGATTGCAATGGCTGATGCTGGTATCAGCCAAGTCCTTGTTACCAATCGAACAATTGCCAAAGCGCAAGCCTTAGCTGATCGAGTTTCTGGTTCAGTGACTGAGTTCTATCGGCTAGCCGAGACTCTGACGCAGGCCGATGTCGTTGTGACATGTACTGGTGCTGGCACAACAGTTATTGACGTTGAGATGGTGTCAAAGGCAATGCAACAGCGTGCTTCGCGACCATTGTTCATCGTGGACATTGCTGTGCCACGCGATGTTGAGTCCGATGTCGCGACGATTGACGGCGTGACGTTACTTGATTTAGATAACTTGCGTGACTGGGCGGCGCGCGGTCAGGCATTGCGTGCTGCTGAAGCCCAAGCCGTACGAAATATTGTCGCCGAAGAATTAGAGCGCTTCACTCTGGAGTTGACAGCGCGCCAGGCTGCACCACTTGTGGCGCTGTTACACGCTCGTGCCGAAGTGGTGCGCATATCTGAGATTGATCGTTTGCAGAAGAAGTTGTCTTCGTTATCCGATGAACAACAACAAGCAGTAGATGCCTTAACCAAGGGCATCGTTGCTAAGTTGCTACATGACATGTCAGTGCGCCTCAAAGACGATGCAGGTACTCCGCGAGGAGAACGCAACTCGGCGGCCGTACGCGATCTCTTTGACCTGAGTTGACGGCGAGTCAGCGCTCATGACGAGTGTTCGCATTGCCACTAGAGGTTCTGCTCAAGCCCGTACTCAAGCCACCGCAATTGCCGATCTCTTGCGCGCTAGTCATCGTGGGCTGAACGTTGAACTTGTATTCGTTGATACCACCGGTGATCAACGACAAGATGTGCCGCTGCACACCATTGGAGGGCAAGGTGTCTTTGTCAAAGAAGTGCAGGCCGCTGTTTTGGCAGGTCGAGCAGACATTGCCGTACATAGTGCCAAGGATCTTCCATCCACTCCCGCCGAGGGTTTAGTCATCGCGGCTTTTGGCGAGCGACGCGATCCGCGCGATGTCTTGGTCGGTCATTCTTTGGCAGATTTGGGTCAAGGTGCGACAGTTGCGACGGGCTCTGTTCGGCGGCGCTCACAACTCATGGCAATTCGTCCAGATCTGCATTTCGTTGAACTTCGTGGCAACATCCCAACCCGTCTAGAAAAGATTCCAGTTGATGGGTCGATTGTGATGGCCGCCGCGGCATTAGAAATTTTGGGTTGGAGCGATCGCGTCAGTGAATATATCGACGTGCAAGTAATGGTCCCTGCAGTCGGTCAGGGCTGCGTAGCCATTGAATGTCGTGAAGATGATCAACAGACGCGCGATATTTTGCATGCCATTGATCACGCGTTATCGCGTCGTGCTGTTGAACATGAGCGGGCATTTCTCGCTGAGTTAGGCTCGGGTTGTTCGTTACCAGTTGGCGCTTATGACGATGGTTCAACGATGTTGGTGTATTTGGCTTCTGATGACGCGGCGCAACATCACTTTGCCTCAATCGCCACGGGCCACATCTCATCTCATGATGATTTACTTCGTGCATCACGGTCGGCCGCTCGCACTGCACGAGATTCAGTCGCTGGTTGACATCAAAATAATGGCGAATGACCTGCCAACCGCTGCGTTATCTGGACGCCGAATCATTGTCACGCGCTCAGCACAACGCGCAGGCGCTCTGAGCAAGATGTTTCGTGAGGCAGGTGCGGAGGTGATCGAGATTGCAGTGACGGACACGGTTGACCCTGCAGACAACGGTCAAGCACTTCGTGAGGCGTGCCAAGCGATTGACCAATACGACTGGGTTGTGGTCACTTCTCCTGAGGGTGCACACCGTTTTCGTGAGGCGATGACTGCAGTATCTCTTGAACATCGATCCTTCAAAATTGCCGCTGTCGGAACAGCAACTGCGCAAGCTGTTGGTGGGGCTGATCTCATTCCAGTTGTGCAAACCGGGCGCTCGTTGGGTGAGATATTCCCGTCTGGGTCAGGACGGGTTCTTTTGGCAGTGGCTGAGTCGGCGGGCAATGATTTTGAAATCGCGGCGCGCGCTCAGGGTTGGACTGTGGACCGAATCGTGACCTATCAAACTGTCCCGCTGACTACTGCCACAGATCGAGAGGCAGAGATTCGCGGATGCGATGCCATCACTTTTGCGTCGGCTTCAGCGGCACGTGCTTGGGTCACGCTTTTCGGACGACTGACTCCTGCAGTGGTCGTAGCGATGGGCCCGACGACCGCCATGGCACTGAGTGAATTGGGCATCGCTCCAGTCACAGTTGCCAGTGAACAATCTCTGCAGGGATTGGTTGGCGCCACTTCGGTGGCCTTGGGGAGTCGTTGACTAAATATCGCCCGTAGGCTGTGAGCATGTCAGCACGTTTTCCCGTGTCGCGCCCTCGTCGCTTACGCCGCACTCAGGCTCTTCGTGATCTCGTGGCTGAAACTCGACTGAATGTCAACGATTTAGTCGCACCACTATTCGTCCGTGAAGGCATTGATGCACCGATACCGATTCTTTCTCTGCCTGGAGTTGTGCAACATACCCGAGCGAGTCTTCGCACCGAAGTCCGCGAACTCGCTGACCTCGGTATCAAGTCAGTAATTTTATTTGGCATTCCGAGTACTAAAGACGAGATTGGCTCGGGAGCCTTTGATCCCCAAGGCATTGTCCAACTAGCGCTATCTGATCTGCGCTCTGACCTTGGTGATCAAGTTGTACTGATGTCTGACTTATGCGTTGATGAATACACCAGTCACGGTCACTGTGGCATTCTCGACGGTCATGGTTCAGTCGACAATGACGCGACTCTTGAGGTTTATGCCAAGGCCGCAATCGCCCAAGCCAATGCCGGTGCACATGTTGTTGCGCCAAGTGGAATGATGGATGGTCAGGTTGGTGTGATTCGTGCGGCACTCGATTCCAACGGTCATAGCGAAACATCAATTCTTGCTTACTCGGCAAAATATGCATCTGGTTTATATGGACCGTTTCGGGAAGCTGTCGATGTGCAAATTGTCGGTGGTGGCGATCGCAAGGGCTATCAACAGGATTGGCGCAATGCCCGTGAAGCTCTGACTGAAGTTGAAGCCGATATTGAACAAGGGGCTGACATGGTGATGGTCAAACCTGCTTTGGCTTATCTTGATGTCATCGCTGCGGTGCGACAACTGGTCAATGTGCCCGTGGCGGCCTATCACGTGAGTGGTGAATATTCGATGATCAAAGCAGCAGCAGCCAATGGTTGGATTGATCACGACATCGTGGCTACAGAACATTTAACGGCGATCAAGCGTGCCGGCGCAGACATCATTCTCACGTACTTGGCGCGTTGGTACGGCGAATTAACGAACGGTTAAAGCACATGAGTACAACTCAGCAGTCGTCCATACCATTGTGTGATCCCGTAGCTTGTGTGGCTGCTGGTTGTGATCCCATTGTTTGTAAGGGTGCTGGTGTGCCCTCAAACGTGACTTTATTTGAGCGCTCAGCACGTGTCATTCCTGGCGGCGTGAACTCGTCCATTCGCGCCTTCAAGGCGGTCGGTGGTTCACCATATGTTGTGGCACGAGGTAGCGGTGCCCACGTATATGACGTGGAGGGAACGCGTTACATCGACCTCGTTCAAAGTTATGGTGCGGTCATTCTTGGCCACGCGCATCCAGCGATTACTGCGGCCTTGCGAGAAGCCGCCGTAGATGGAACCTCCTTCGGTGCGCCGACACCGCGTGAAATGAAGTTGGCTGAGGCGATTAGCGAACGTGTGCCATCGTGTGAGCGAGTGCGTTTTATGAACTCTGGTACCGAAGCCACCTCAACAGTGGTACGACTTGCTCGTGGGCTGACAGGTCGCGCAAAAATTATTATCTTTAGTGGCAACTTCCACGGCGCTACCGATGCTCTTCTTGCTGCAGGTGGCAGTGGGGTAGCCACTCTTGGTATTCCTGGCACGGCGGGTGTGCCACCTGAAGCCGTCGCCAACACCATCGTGGCTCCGTACAACGTGATACCCGATATCGATGAAACAGTTGCTGCTGTTATTGTCGAACCCGTTGCTGCCAACATGGGCGTGGTCGCCCCAGTGCCAGGATTTCTTGAAGGTTTACGACGCGCGTGCGATAAGGCTGGCGCGTTATTGATATTCGATGAAGTGATCACTGGCTTTCGCCTCGGTCCTGATGGCGCTCAAGGTCGTTACTCGGTCAAGCCCGACCTGACATGTTTCGGCAAGGTCATCGGTGGTGGTCTGCCAATCGGAGCGGTGGGCGGTCGTCAAGACATTATGGAAAATCTCACGCCTCTTGGAAAAGTTTTCCATGCTGGAACATTGGCTGGTAATCCGATGGCGACGGCGGCGGGATTGGCTGCTCTGAGTCAACTCACTCCCGATGTTTATCGTCTTCTTGAAACGCGTGCCACTCGTTTAGCGTCACTGATTACTGAGGCCACGTCGGCAGCAGGTTTACCAGTCACCACATCGCGTGTCGGCACACTCGTGGGAATTTTCCTTGGAGATGCTCTAGGGAGTGATTGCTTGCCAATCAATTTTGATGAAGCCAAGCGAACTGACGAAAAGTTATTCGCGCGCTTTTTTCACGCACTGTTGGCTCAAGGTGTGGCAATGGCACCGGGGGCTTACGAGGCAATCTTTGTCGGCTTGGGTCATGACGACGTCGTGATGGATGACCTAGCAGAGCGTTTTCACCGAGCTGCCCTCGCCGTCGCCCTCTGACCCCGTACGCTTCACCTATGCGACAGTTTCTTTCCTGGCGATATTGGGTGACTCTGGCATCTTTATTTGCGCTGACAATACTTTTATGGACTTGCCAAGGTTCAAGCGACTCCAACGAGATTGTCGTGGAGGCAAATAATCGTCGCATTGATCTCATTGCGCAAACGTCAACGGTGCGCTCCGACAAAGCATGGTCAGTATCAAATGGAGCATCAAATGGAGATGCAACGGCAGTGTTACTTGACGGTCGAGTATTAATGATCGCTGATGGGACAATGGGGGAATCAACTTGTCTATTTCCAGAGGCGCTCAACGCGTGCGTTATTTTGGCTGACACTTTGGGTGATGGCATCGTTTGGTTTTCGTTGGTTCCCGCTCCAGCAGTTGGCAGTAGCGAACTTGAGTTGCCCCCGATTGAAGAATTGCTTGACGGTGTTACGTATGCCCGACTCACCAATGGCTTGGAAGTTCCTCTACTCGACGTAGTCGTGCGTCGGTGTCAGGAAGAACAACCAAATCTCACGTCATTTGTTGCCAAATATCAGAAACGGCATGTGACGATTGTGGATCTTTCTCAAGCACAAGTATCTGCTGTGCGTTGTAAGGGTTAATGCGGCGACGAATTAAGCGTTAGGTGTGAGTCGGACAATTGCTGCTGCCGCTTTATAGGCCACTTCTGCTGGTCCGATTTCATCGGGGCGCAATAAGTTGGCCATGATTCTTAAAACCCATTCCATCAGAGTGCGACTTTGTATTCCGACGCGCGAAAGTTCGCGCATGATCACCGGTCGACCAATGATGCGGGCAAATAAACGCGCCACTTTGAAGTACTGACCGTACTCATCGTCAATCAATATTTGGTAGCGCTGTAGTGCTGCTGGGTCATTGTTACGAATAGCGTCAGTGAGCACCTCTGCAGCCATGCGTGCAGTTTCATAGGCGTAATCAATACCTTCACCGTTGAAGGGGTTCACACTTCCTGCTGCATCGCCAATGACGAGATACGTAGGTCCAGATTTTGGTCCGACCGAGCCACCCATCGGGATTCGACCCGAGGTTGCCTTCATCGTGGGATTGTCGGGGTCAATTTCCCAGCGGTCAGCGACCATGTGGGCATAGGCATCCAGCAGGTGGGTTGTATTGACGCTTTTAAAATCGCGAAATGTTGATAACAGCCCAACGCCGATGTTGACAGTTCCGTCACCGACGGGGAAGATCCAGCCATAGCCGGGCATCGGGTTGCCGTTGCGGTCTTTCACATCAAGCGCCGACTCGATCCATGGTTCAGCGTGACGTGGAGTTTCCCAATAGGTGCGAATGGCGGTCCCGTATGGCCACTCCTTGGTTCGAAAGGTCCCGAGCGATCGCCCGAAGCGACTGTTGGCACCGTCGGCAACAATCACATAGCGCGCCGTGATATCGAAAGGAGCGTCAGAGTCTTTGCTTTGAACTGTCGCTCCGCGGACAAAACCTCTTTCCAGAACTGGGGCGAGGGCTTCGTGACCTTCAAGCAAAGTTGCTCCAGCGGCGACCGCATTGCGCGCCACCATTGTGTCCAGTTCTCGGCGCCGCACGACGTAGCCGTGTTGTGGATAGATCGGATGCGAGGGCCAGTGCAGTTCAATGGCCTTGCCGTGAGCCGTTGTGCGCAATCCGTCGTATCGATGAAACTGCGAGAGTTGATCGCCAAGACCCATATCGTGGATCTGCTTGACAGCTCGCGGGGTGAGACCATCGCCACACGTTTTTTCCCGCGGGAAAAGTTTTTTGTCGACCATGACTACATCGAGACCCTCTTTGGCCAACCAGTACGCGGCAGCAGCACCTGCGGGCCCAGCGCCAATGATCAGGACATCGTGGTGGGAAGTCATAACAACCGGGTGGTATTAATCGCGTCCAAGTGCCGAGACGGGTTCTGGGTCGTGAGCGTTCTGTTGGTCACAGTCGAAGTCACATCGACTGGGTACTGGCTTTTTCAGCCAGCGGCCATAACTTCTTGGTCGGCTGGGGTGCCGAGGCGGGGAGCGGTTCCGACACCTAATTCGGGAGAATCAAAGGTCAAAGTTCCGGCCTCAAGGTCAAGAAAAATTTGGCTCTCTGAGCTGCACCACTTTTCGTACTCTTCGGCCCACTCTCCAGCCTCGTCAGCACCTGAAATGTCATAACGAATATGGCAGATGAGCCCCAAAATCTCGGCTTCGGTGAGTGCCCCACCTGCTTTTTCCCCCTGGGCGGGCATTGCCCCACCGTTATAGGAGCGTGGATAGTGGAACCCGCCTTCGCGATTCGGATCACCGTAGGAGGCGACTCCGGCGGCCTCGTAGGCCTCGGTTCCGCTATACACCCAATTCAACATGTCTTCAATATGAGGGAAAGTCTTCAACGACTCACCGTCTTTCAAGACTCGACCCGCACCACCTGCACCGTCGGCACCGTGGCAACTAGCGCAGGCACCGTAGTTTTCCATGCCGAGAGCGCTCGGACCCTGTGCCTCGGCTTTTTGCGGCTCCAAGCCACGGACATACATGAACAAAAAAATGGGCATCAAAGCAAGCGTGGCCATAGCCCAGGATGGGATGCGACCACGGGTCTTGGCGGCTGTGATGTAGGCCGGATCCGGCTTCTTTGCGGGCTTTTGGGCCTCAGCTTCCACCAAAACTCGGGCGGTGGGTGTCGTTGCGCCAGTCGTCGCTGGAACTGCAGCGCCTGCAGAAACCTCTGTAGAAGAGGCATCGCCGCCAGCGGCCTTACGGTCGCGGGATCGTTTTAAGAGGTGCTCGGGAATTTCGGTCACGGGCCAGTCCTTTCGGGCGTGGGGTACGACAATTTTTTGACAACGACCGTGCGGTTGCCGTCTCGGATAAGAACACTAGAGCGCGAGTGAGGCTATGACGGAATTCCTAGCCTTTTCTGTGGCAAAAACTCCTAGGAATCTTGTCACTTAGGTACCGTGAACTATCGCACAACCCACCTAAGGGGTAGGCCATGGCGATAGACCTCAAGTAGTCAAGGATTCCGATTTTTAGCAATGCCGTCAAAATTTTCTGTGTGCCCCAAATCTTTGTTTGTTCTTGCGAGTGAGTTGGGTCGCGCGAGGCTCTTGACGACTAAGGTTCTTGTCGGTTCTGCTAAAGATTTTTATAAGAGCTAAGTCCACGAAACTCAAACATGTATCGACCTCGTTACAGGGCACGGAAGGGAATACCGGCTAGATGCTGGCGATTGACATCCTGAAATGGCCGGGAATGAATCAGGCTTTCCTGTTCTCCTTGGCTTTGACAACAATTCTTACTGGTCTTATTTTTGTGTACGGCAAGCGCCGTCCTATCGGTACTCCCATGTCTTGGGGCGAGGCGATGATTGGCTCTGTGTATGCATTCTTCGTGATGTTCCTGGCCTACGGAGTGGTGCCTCATCAGTGGTTGGTTCATGTTCAAAACGAACTTGGTTGGCAATCCGACAAGCCATTCCTCGGTCCTGGATCAATTTTTAAATCGCAAGCAGCCGGTGGAAGTTTCCCGTTTGATATCAACTACCTGCAAATTGGTGATATCGCCGTGACAGGTATTTACGGATTGTTTTTAGGTATTCAGATCTACATGTGGACGTGGTGGCAAAAGCGTGGCAGGACAAAGTCCACCGAAGTTGAGCAATCAAGTTACGGTCGTCCTTTGGTGAAGAAGGCATAACCCCATGACTCGTACTGACGCCAATCCGCCGATGATGCCGTACTCCGACCAGTACCAACTGGTTGAAGTTGACGCGGACTATCTCACCAAGGCGGTGAAGCCCAAGCAATTCATTCATATCGACCAGTCCGAATGCATCATGTGCGAGGGTTGCGTTGATATCTGTCCGTGGAAGTGCATCCACATGGTGACTCCCGATGCTGTGGCAGAAGCCACCAACACCGAGCTCCCTGGGCTTGACCCTAACGACCATGTTCTGTTCATTATTGATGATGATGTTTGTACACGTTGTGCACTATGCGTCGATCGGTGTCCGACCGGCGTCATCATTCTTGGCAAGGCTGGTGCGGCTCTCGCAACTGGCGACACTCACACACGTACCGCTAATCACGGTTACGCATATGGAATGCGTTTCTAGGAGAACAACCCATGGCAAAAGTCATTGACGATCCTCGTCCAACAGCAAAAGAGCGTCTGAATCAGACGGTAGAGAATGTTCAAGGCAGTCAAGCCTGGAGTTCGATCTTCCGTCCTGGTTCTATTTTCCGTAAGGGCTACACCGATAGCCCACGTAACCGCTCGTACGTCATCATGAACTCGGTGCTCTATCACTTGCATCCTGTGAAGGTCAAGCGTCATGCCGTCAAGGTGAGCTACACCTTGTGTCTCGGTGGACTCAGTTTCTTCCTCTTCATTCACTTAACGGTGACCGGCATTTTCTTGATGTTCTTCTACCGCCCTGAAGCCACGGCCGCCTGGAATGACATCAGTAGTTTGCAGACCTCGGTGGCCTTCGGGTTACTTGTGCGAAATATGCATAGATGGGGAGCGCACTTAATGGTGCTCTCGGTGTTCTTGCACATGGCCCGCGTTTTTTATCATGGTGCGTACAAAGCGCCGCGTGAATTTAACTGGGTGATCGGTGTCGTGTTGTTGACGCTGACCTTGCTGCTTTCATTCACTGGCTATTTGCTTCCGTGGGATCAGTTGTCAATGTGGGCAGTCGCCGTGGGTACCAACATGATGGGGTATACCCCGGTCTTTGGTTCTCAAGTGCGTTTCGTATTGCTCGGTGGTGTGGAGATCGGTTCTGAAACGTTGCTGCGATGGTATGTGCTGCACGTTCTCATGTTGCCTTTCGTCATCGTGATTTTCATGGCTATCCACTTCTGGCGTGTCCGTAAGGACGGTGGCATCTCAGGTCCGTTGTGACCAGTGCCTGAAAGGAAATGACTCAACATGACTGAAATCCCAGAACACCTTTTGAAGCGAGCGCAAGCCGCTCGCGATCAGGCCGCTGCACAAGCGGGCGCGGCCGCGCCTGCTGCTGGCGATGCTCCAGCTGCAGATCCACGCATTCCGGCTCATCTTCTTGAGCGCAGCAAAGCGGCTAAGGATAAAACTGGCGGAGGGCAGGTTGCTGTCGCCGAAAAGGTCGGTGCCCTTGTGGGTGCTGCTCCAGTTGCAGCAGGTCTGCCCATTGGCGCGGGCCCAGGTGGTCACACTCAGCGTTTGTTGACAGTCGTCAAGTCGGGCTCGATTCAAGATGTCAAAGCCACGCCGGTGGACAAAGTACACACCTGGCCTCACCTGCTGGCAGTTGAGTTCGTGGCGGCGGTTGCTTGCACTGCGTTCTTGTTCTTCGTGGCAATATTTGTCAATGCACCGTTGTTGCAGTTGGCGAACCCCAACCAGACGCCCAACCCTTCAAAGGCTCCGTGGTACTTCTTGGGACTTCAAGAATTGTTGACGATGTTCCACCCGATGGTGGCTGGTGTGACAATTCCCGGTGTGGCCTTGTTCGCTTTAATTTTGGCTCCGTTCATTGACAAGAATCCATCCAACAAACCTGAGGATCGCAAGTTTGCGACTTCGATCATGACTGTCCACTTAATGTTTTGGGCCGTGTTAGTCATCATCGGATCGTTCTTCCGTGGTCCTGGTTTCAACTTTGTCTTCCCTTGGCGGGACGGCCTGTTCTTCGAGTTGTGAGGAGCACACTTTTATGACACCCCTAGCAACAATTGGTATAGCCATCGCCGCCCTAGTGGTGTTAGCTGCTGTCGTCCTCGTTACGTCAGCACGACGCTCTGATGTACGCGGTGCAGGCGCGCTTGCGCGAGAAACTGTGAAGCGTGACAAGTCCATCAAGGCTGAATCTGGAGATGGTCCTGCTGGATCAGCGTATGAATCACAAGCAATCGCTACGCGTACCGCCGTTCTTGAAAAAGCTACTGAAGTCGCCCCTGTGGTCTGGCAAGCGCCAGATCAAGAGGCCGTAGATGTTTCACGTCGCCAGTTCTTCAATCGTGCATCAATCTTTTTGGTGCTCACGGGTACCGCGGCATTCGGCGCTTCGCTAATTGCCTTTTTGTGGCCACGTGCTGGCGGCGGTTTCGGATCCAAGGTGAATGTCGGTCGCCTAGATGACCTGATAGCGCAGATTCGGAGTGAACGCGGTTTTGTCTATAAGCCTGAGGCGCGAACTTGGCTGACTTCTTACCCCGCCGATTCTCTCCCCAAGGCACGCTTGTCTTATGGCAAGCAGGGGCCAGTTTTAAACGGTATGGAAAATGGCCTTGTTGCGCTTTACCAAAAGTGTCCTCACCTGGGCTGTCGAGTTCCTGAATGTAAGAGTTCGCAGTGGTTTGAATGTCCATGTCATGGGTCGCAGTACAACCGTGTTGGTGAAAAGAAGGCTGGTCCTGCCCCTCGTGGTATGGATCGCTTTGGTGTTGCGGTGACCAATGGCAACGTCATTGTTGACACGGGAACAACCTTTAATGGTCCTGCAATTGGTATCAACACAACTGGACAGGAAGCCGAAGGGCCCCACTGCGTTTCCGGAGAGGCAAAGCACTGATCATGATTTCACTCGTCACTTCTACTTTCGCTTCGCTCATAGCGCTGTTTTTCGTCATTGGTTATGTCACCTATGCATTCTTCAACCGATCAGCAGGTCGCGCTGAGATTGGTTCAGAGATTGAACTCGCCGCTAACCGTAAAGAATATTTCGATGATGAAATTCTTGAGGGTAAGCGCCTGCAGAAAATGCAATTGCTCGGTGTTTTAATGCTGGCAACGATCACTATTGGACTACCTGCTTACTGGATTTTGGAACCGAGTCGTCAAGCTGGCGCGACAAGCGGTAAAGAGAATCGTTTTATTGAGTGGGGCTCAAACCTTTTTGCTCCAACTGCCGAGGGTGGATTTAACTGCGCCGGCTGTCATGGTGGAATGAAGGGTCCGGGTGGCGCCGCTCCATACACAATCACGGATTCGAAAACTGGTGAAGTGAAGTCTGTGACATGGAAAGCCCCAGCAATTAACACCGTCTTTTATCGCTTTGATGAAAGTGAAGTTCGTTTCATCCTGCAATACGGTCGACCGTTTTCGCCGATGTCCCCCTGGGGCATTGAGGGTGGTGGACCACTCAATGCCCAACAGATTGACACGCTATTGGCGTACCTCAAGAGCATTCAGATACCGCGCGAAGACTGCATCGTGGCAGATGCCAAGCCGTTGAACTGTGAGGGTGGACATTTGCCCGTGGTTGAGCAGGAAAAGGTTCAAGCCGCTGCTGAAAAGTCTGTCGCAGATGGTACCTACAGCTCAATTGGAGAAGCACTCTTCAACCTTGAATTGGGATCCGGTGGTTTTAGTTGTGCTCGTTGCCATACGCCTGGATGGAGTTGGGGCGAGCCTGGACAGACTGGTTCGGGTGCTTTCGGTTGGAACCTCACCGGTGGAGCGACCAATACTCACTTCAGCACTGAACAAGAAATGATCAACTTCATCAAGGCTGGTTCAAAGTTCGGAGCGAAGTATGGTGTTCAGGGTCAAGGTTCGGGTCGGATGCCTGGCTTTGGTGATTTATTGACTGCTGAACAGATCCAACAGATCGTGAACTACGTACGGAACGAACTATGAGCACCATGTTAAGCATCGCCTGGGAACCAGAAATTCGCGGACTCATCACGGTCATTATCGCCGTTGTTGCCCTATGCGGAAGTGTTTATCTTCTTCTTGCAACCAACATGGGTGCTCGCTTAGGGCTCTTAGTTGCGCTTGCGGGACTCAGCGGGTGGATGGTCATGATGGGAGTTATCTGGATGACCTACGGCATTGGTCTCAAAGGTAATGAGCCATCATGGAAGCCGGCACAACCCTTCACGGTTGTACGCGATGTAGCCCTGTTGCCACAGGCCGAGGTGCTTGTGAACTCGGTGAAGATTTCTCCGGACGCATCACCAGTTGAGGCTGCTGCTGCTGGAGCCAAGGCTTTGCAAGAAGAAAATTGGAAAGTTCTTCCAACGGACGATAAGGGTCGCGGTCAATCCATCGCAGCAGCGGATGAAATCATTCAAGTTGAAGCCGAGTTGTACGCCGGCGGGGAATACCAAGCAGTCGCGGTGTTTGACCGTGGTGGTGAGCGTTATCCCAAGATCGGCGACAAACTTGACTTCCTTGCCTTCTTACACAAACCGCATTACGCGATTGTGGAAATTGCCGCTTTAGTGCCGCAGAGATCCGAACCTGGCCGCGCTCCTGCACGACCCGTTATTGATGAGAGTAAGTCTCACCAATACATTGTCATGATTCGCGACCTTGGCACCAAGCGTCAACCTGCGTTGCTCGTCACCTTAGGCTCTGGAATCTTTTTCCTCATCTCTTGCTTTATGTTGCATCGCCGAGATCGTACTTTGGCTGCCAATCTCGCGATACCTGTACCTGCGGTGGCTTAACTGATGGGGCAATATCTTCCCGTTGTAGCGCTCACCATTCTTGCCGTTCTTTTTGGAGCGTTGAGTTTTGTGGCCTCAAAGTTGCTGGCTCCTCGGCGACCTTCATCGGCGAAAGATGCACCTTACGAATGTGGCATTGTTCCCAGTCGCGAACCACCTGAGCGTTTCCCTGTCAGTTTTTATATCGTGGCGATGTTATTTATCATGTTCGACATTGAAATTATTTTCATTTATCCCTATGCCGTCAACCGAGCTGAACTTGGCGCCTTTGCATTTTGGGAGATGTTTGCATTTAGCGTTGTTTTCTTCTTGGCATTCGTTTATGTCGTAGCCCGCGGAGCCCTTGACTGGGGTCCGTTGGCAAAGGCCCGCCGTTTAGTTGATGGGGTATCGGCGACCCGCACGACGACAACGACAATTCGTCGAGTCGGACTAGATGGTCGTCTCGGCGACGATCAGGCAGCTTGAGCGTTGGGGGACTGACATGGGTTTGGTGCGCAACGTACTTGATGATGGACTCGGTGGCATTGAGCACAACTTCATCACCGGAAAAATCGAAGATTTAGTTAAGTGGTCGCGTAGCCGTTCAAGTTGGGGCGCAACTTTTGGTCTGGCTTGTTGCGCTATTGAAATGATGGGAACTGGCGGTCCGCACTATGACATCGCTCGCTTCGGCATGGAAGTTTTCCGCGCCTCGCCACGTCAAGCAGACATCATCATTGTTGCGGGTCGTGTGAGCCAGAAGATGGCCCCAGTTCTGCGTCAGGTCTATGACCAAATGATGGAACCGAAGTGGGTGATCTCCATGGGCGTGTGTGCATCAAGTGGTGGGATGTTTAATAACTACGCAATTCTTCAAGGTGTCGATCAAATCGTTCCCGTTGACGTTTACGCCCCTGGTTGTCCTCCGACACCTGAAACTTTGATTCATGCAATCGAGACCTTGCATCAAAAGATTGAAGACGGAGAAATCATGCGTCGTCGCGCGAGCAGTGGAGCGGGTGCAAACATCCACATCACCGAGATTCCAGCGCAAACTGCACCAGTCTCGTTGTCACTTGGCCGCACAGAGACCTGGTCATGAGCGATCACGAAGGAGCCACTGAAGCCCAACCGATGTTGCATGGTTGTCCACTCACTGACTCGCACGGGCAAGCGGTTGTGCATCCTTCGCGCACACAGTACGTGGCGCTTCTGAAAAAATTATTGGACAGTGGCTACGCAATGTGTTGCGATCTGACAGCGGTGGACTTTCTCACTCATCCCGGACGTTCATTACCCGACGGAGTAGTCGCTGAACGATTTGAAATCGTCGTCAACCTCACAGCAATCGCTTCTCGTGATCGAATTCGTCTTCGTGTTCAAGTGCCTGAATCAGACACAAACATCGCATCACTGTTTGACCTTTGGCCGGGCACAGAGGCCATGGAGCGCGAAGTTTTTGATATGTTCGGCATTTCCTTTGATGGCCACCCTGATCTGACGCGTATTTTGATGCCAGAAGACTGGGACGGTCATCCGCTGCGCAAGGATTATGAAATTGGTCGCATCCCCGTTCAGTTCAAGGGGTCGCACTCATGACGTCTGGTCAAAATATTTTTAAGACCAACGAAGGGGCGCAGGAAATGCGTGCCCGCAGCGAAATCAGCGCTAAGGAAATTTTGCGTGAAGTTGGTTCGGTCTTACGCATGAGTGAAGCCGAAGTTGCCAATCTTGGGCAATCGTCGGGCGATTCTGACGAAGATCAAACGATGATCATTAACATGGGGCCTCAGCACCCCAGTACTCACGGAGTATTGCGTTTGATGTTGGAGTTGCAGGGTGAAACTGTTCTGCGTTGCAAGCCGATCATTGGCTACTTGCACACCGGGATGGAAAAAACTGGTGAAGAACTGACATACATGCAAGGTGGCACCAATGTCACGCGCATGGATTATTTGAGTCCGTTAAATAATGAACTTGTTTTCTCAATGGCTGTTGAAAAATTGCTCGGCATTGAAAACGATATTCCTGAGCGTGCCGTATGGATGCGAATGCTCCTTTCAGAACTCAATCGCATGAGTAGCCACTTGTTGTTCTTGGCTACGAACGGTATGGATCTTGGCGCGGTGTCGATGATGTTGTACGGCTGGCGTGAACGCGAAGAGGTTTTGCGCTTCTTTCAAAAGGTGACTGGCTTGCGTATGAATCACAACTTCATTCGTCCTGGAGGTGTGGCGGCTGACCTTCCAGCAGGTTGGCGCAGCGATGTTCTTGAAATTCTTGAGATGTTGCCAGGTCGTCTTGCCGAATATGACATCTTGATGACTGATCAACCCATTTGGCGTGAGCGTTTGCAAGGTGTTGGTGTGATCACTGCCGATGAAGCATTGGCCCTCGGAACGAGTGGTCCGATTTTGCGCTCAACAGGTGTGGCTTGGGACCTGCGACGGGATCAGCCGTATTTGCATTACGAGAAAATGGAGTTTGATGTCATCGTCGGTTCCTATGGCGACGCCTTTGATCGTTATGCAATTCGCATCAATGAAATTCGAGAATCGATGCGCATCGTGTATCAGATTCTTGACAATATGCCTCAGGGTGACTACCGCATTCAGAATAAGAAAGTGACCCCGCCGCCGCGAGCACGCATTAACGAATCGATGGAAGCGCTGATTCACCACTTCAAGATTTTCACTGAGGGATTCAAGGTTCCTGAGGGTGAGGTTTATGTGGCGATTGAAAGTCCACGCGGAGAAATCGGCTGTTACATCGTCAGCGATGGCGGTCCCAAGCCATACCGCATTCATATGAGGGCCCCCAGTTTTGTCAATATCCAGGCTTTGCCACACATGATGCGTGGTGGTCTAGTGGCCGATGCAGTTGCAGTGATTTCCTCCATTGATCCAGTTCTAGGAGAGGTTGATCGCTGATGTCGCGTCTATCTGAAGGCAACATACGTCTTGCCAAGGAGATCATTGGTCGCTATCCGCGTCCGCGTTCGGCGATGATCCCCTTATTGCACTTGGCCCAGCAACACGATGGCTACATCACCAATGATGCGATGGTGCACATCGGTGAACTCGTGGGTTCAACGTCAGCTGAGGTGTACGGCACGGCGTCGTTCTACGAGATGTTTAAGTTTGAACCAGTTGGAAAATATTTGGTCAATATCTGCGGAACCTTGTCTTGTGCGCTGATGGGATCAGAGGAACTGATGCATCATGCCGAACATAAATTGGGCGTCAAGATGGGTGGCACGACTGATGATGGCATGTTCACTCTTGAGCACGCAGAATGTCAGGCGGCTTGCACCGAGGCACCCTGCCTGCAAGTGAATTATCGTTACCGCTTCCGAGTGACGGCAGCCGATTTTGATTCACTGATTGATGATTTGTCCGCTGGTCGTCTCGTTGATGAGATCCCTGCACACGGCACAGTGGCTCGAGTGGCGCAGCACATTCCGCGCGACCGTGGTGTCGGAGCGGTACCCCCAGAGTCAGTGACCGAAGCCCCTATTTGGTTGGATGGAAAGGCTGCGCTATGACCGGTACCTACGCACACGCTCCTGGCTTCATCGTCGGAGATCGCCCAAAAATTGTGACCTCACGATTTGAATACGAAGATTCATACACGCTGACGCGTTACTTGGCGACTGATGGTTATCAAGGTCTGCGCGCTGCTCTCAGTCGCCCAGCCAATGAAGTGCACGACGAAGTACGAACCGCTACGGTGCTCGGGCGCGGTGGCGCAGGTTTCCCTGCTGGAACAAAATGGGGTCTCACTCCGCAAGGTGTCTATCCGCGTTATCTCGTTGTCAATGGCGACGAGAGTGAACCAGGAACTTACAAAGATCGTCTGCTGATGGAGCGCGATCCACATCAATTGATTGAAGGCTGCCTGATTGCGTGTTACGCGGCAGGTTTATCACAGTGTTTCTTGTATATCCGCGGCGAGATGGCTTTAGCGCAAGAGCGAGTCGCAGTTGCGCTGAATGATGCTTATGCAGCGGGCTATATCGGTAAAAATATTTTGGGCACACACTTTTCTGTTGACATCGTTCTTCATTGGGGCGCAGGTGCTTATGTTGTTGGTGAAGAAACTGCACTGATTGAAAGTCTTGAAGGCAACCGTGGCATGCCACGATTGAAGCCTCCTTTCTTCCCAGCAGCAAATGGTCTGTATGGTCAACCAACGATCGTCAACAATGTTGAAACCTTGGCGAACTTGCCGTGGTTGATGTGCAATGGTGCTGAGGCCTACACAGCGATTGGAACTAAGACATCACCCGGTACTCGCATGGTTGCTGTGAGTGGTCATGTCAAGCGACCGGGTGTTTATGAAATCGTCAATGGTGTGACTACATTTCGGGATTTGTTGTACAAAGACGAATTCTGCGGTGGCATTCGCAACGACAATGAACTCAAGGCCTTCGTTCCTGGCGGTGGCTCGGCACCTTGGTTCACACCCGATCAATTAGACCTTCCGTTTGAGGGCAGCCAGGTCGGCGCAGCAGGTTCAATGCTCGGTTCAGGAGCGATCATGGTGATGGATGAGACCACTGACATTCCAGCTGCTGCTTTGACACTTACCCGTTTTTACGCTCACGAATCTTGCGGCAAGTGCACGCCGTGTCGTGAGGGTGGAACTTGGCTTGAGCGCATTTTGAGTCGCGTCGTTGATGGCAAAGGAACGGCCGCCGATCTTGAGCAGTTGATCGAAGTTGGCACTTCTATTTGCCCGGGAGATTTCCCCCACGCATCCAATGAGAAGTTGGGGCTAGCGGCGGTTCCTTTCCCATACAAGATGAACACCATTTGTTTCGTTGGACCGTCGGCATACGCGCCCGTGAACTCGGCCCTCGTGCTGTTTCGCGAAGAGTTTGAAGCGAGAATTGTCAAACGACATACCATTCCTGTGACTGCTGTGGGAGCTGCGTTATGACCACCACTGAACCGAATATTGAGGTGGAAATACCTCTCGATCCCAATGCGATCACGATGTCGATCAACGGCAAGTCGGTAGCGGCGCGTAAAGGTGAATTGATTATTGCTGCAGCCGATCGCAGTGGGGATTACATTCCACGTTTCTGTTATCACCCACGGATGAGTTCTGTTGGCATGTGCCGCCAATGTCTCGTTGAAGTTGAAGGCCCGCGCGGACCGATGATGGTTGTCAGTTGTATGACTTCGGTAGGCGAAGGCCAGATTGTTCGCACCGAAACTGATCAAGTGAAACGTGCCCAAGAGGGCATCGTTGAGTTACTCCTCGCCAATCATCCGCTCGACTGTCCGGTGTGTGACAAGGGTGGCGAATGCCCCTTACAAGATCAGGCCTTTAGCCATGGTCCAGGGGAAAGTCGTTTCATTGAAGAGAAGCGACATTATGAAAAGCCAATTCCGATTAGCGATTTAGTGTTGCTGGATCGCGAGCGTTGCATCTTGTGCGATCGCTGCACTCGTTTCGCCGACGAAGTCGCTGGCGACGCATTAATCCAATTCACCTCGCGTGGGAATAACACGCAAATTCAGACATTCCCAGACGAGCCATTTAGTTCGTATTTCTCTGGCAACACAGTTCAGATTTGTCCAGTTGGGGCCCTAACTGCTCAGCCGTATCGCTTTAAGGCGCGTCCCTGGGACCTCGAAAAGATCGAAAGCACTTGCACGACCTGTTCCGTTGGTTGTCGCATCACACTCGAATCGAGTCGCGATGAAATGTTGCGCTATCAAGGTGTGGACAGCGATCCCGTGAATCATGGGTGGCTCTGCGACAAGGGTCGTTTCAACTTCGAGGCCGCAAAGAGTGACCAACGCATTGAAAATCCAATGGTGCGGTCCGATGGAGATCTTGTTGCTACTTCGTGGAGCGTGGCTTTGTCTAGCGCAGCCAGTTTGATCGCCCAAGCGATCAAAGATGGGGGTCCACAGAGTGTGGCGATTCTCGGTGGCGCTCGTGGAACCAACGAAGATGCTTATGCGTGGGCACTTTTGGCACAGTCCTTAGGTATCAGCAATGTTGATGCTCAACTTGATGACGGTCTACCGACCTCGCTCTTTGGCTACGCGCAAGCAACTATCGATGAGGCTGCCAATGCCACGACAGTGTTATTACTGTCTCCCGACCTCAAAGAAGAACTACCAATTTTGTATTTGCGCTTGCGTGATGCGTCAGAGAAGAAGCGCAGCAAACTCATTGAGTTCGTGCCCAAGCAAACAGGACTCACGCGCTATGCCTGGAAGTCGGCCAGTTACGAGCCAGGTCGCCAGGTGTCAGTGATCCAGCAGACGCTGACTGATCCTGCGGTGGCAACTCAGATCGCTCAGGGCTCAGTTGTCGTCGTTGTTGGTCGGGCGAACTTGGCTGAAGACGATTCATTCACGATGGCTGCCCTTGATGCAGTGTTGGCCATCGCACCACAGGCCACGGTCCTGCCAGTCGTACGTCGTGGCAATATCCGTGGTGCCGTTGAAACTGGATTAGTCATGGGGTCAACAAACTCAATTCTGCAATCGGCTATCGCCGGCGAGATCAATTGTTTGGTCCTCGTTGGTGCGGATCCGATGAATGATGTTCCCGATTTACATCTTGTGCGTCAAGCCCTAGCAGCGGTCCCGAAAATTATCGCTGTCGACACCACGATGTCACCTTCTTTGCAACGCTGCGAGGTCGTTCTACCTGCTGCCGCTTTTGGTGAGAAGGATGGCACCACGACCAACCTTGAAGGTCGCGTCACACAACTCAACCGCAAGGTCAACGCACGCGGCACAGCACGTCCTGATTGGATGATTGCTGTAGAACTTGGCGAGTTGTTGGGCCATGATTTGGGCTTGGGATCGGTGCAAGAAATTCATTCCCATCTAGCACGCAATGTGGAGAGTTTCGCCGATGTTTCGCGTGCCGCATTAGCCGTGAATCCTGATGGCGTGTTGCTCCGTCGCTCGATGGCCCATGCACACAGTGCGACCGCTACAGAAGTTCCAGTTCACTCAGGTTTTGGATATCGATTAGTCGTCAGTCGTAAGTTGTACGACAACGGCACGAACGTCGCCCAGTCTCCGTCCTTGGTGGGACTTGCCCCAAGTTCTGCATTACATATGCACCCGCTTGATTTCAGCAGTCTTGGAGTTGACGAAGGAACATCGATCAAAATCTCAAACCACCGCACCTCAATCGTTATGCCAGTTGTGATGGACGACTCGGTAGTACGTGGCACAGTGTGGGCAGCATGGGCTCTGACTGGCGCGAATATCGGTGAACTGATTGATTCGTCACGTTTAGTCAACGATGTCAAAGTGGAGACTCTGTGATGGTCGGCAGCGCATCGCTCCTTGGACTTGATCCAATTTCTATCGGCAATCTGATGTGGGCGCCCTTGCTGATTATTTTGATGAAGGTCGTCGTCGTCTTCGGTGTTGGACTAGTAGCCACGATGTTGATGGTGTGGTTTGAACGAAAAGCAATCGCTGGTATGAATAACCGCATTGGGCCCAATAAGGCTGGTCCCTGGGGCCTTTTACAAACACTCGCCGATGGCACAAAGTTGTTCTTCAAAGAAGATTTACTTCCTGAACGTGCCGACCGTTTTGTTTTCAGATTGGCTCCCTTCTTGGCATTCGTTCCCGCCTTTTTGGTGTGGTCAATCATTCCCCTCGGTGGAGATTTCTCAAACGGTAAAGATGGACTCGTGACTTGGTTTGGTCACACGACTCGAGTGCAGTTAGCCGATCCTCCCGTAGGCATTTTGCTGTTGTTGGCGCTTTCATCAATTGCGGTCTACGGCATCATGTTGGCGGGCTGGTCAAGTGGCTCAAAGTATCCGCTGTTGGGATCAGTTCGAGCTTCAGCGCAGATGGTCTCTTATGAAGCTGCTCTTGGTCTGAGCGTGGCTACCGTGATCTTGTTGGCTGGCACATTGTCAACTAGTGGAATCGTTGGTAACCAAGGAAACTTCGTGAATTGGCACGTCATCTCAACGGGTGTCATTCCATTCGTGATCTTCATGATCGCTGCCACTGCCGAGATGAACCGTCCACCCTTCGACTTAGTTGAGGCCGAGCAAGAACTCGTGGGTGGTTTCAACACCGAGTATTCCGGCATTCGCTTCGGCTTATTTTTCTTGGCTGAATTTATGAACACCATTACCATGAGCGGAATCATTGTCACGCTGTTCTTTGGTGGGCCACAAGGACTCTTCGATATCCCTGGCATTCCAGGTGCATGGGAAGGCACCCTGTGGCTCATTGCCAAGATCGTGGTCTTCTTGTATATCTACGTATGGATGCGTGCCACATTGCCTCGCTTCCGTTATGACCAGTTGATGAATCTCGGTTGGAAGATCTTGATTCCCGCTTCGCTGGGATGGTTCATGTTGATGGCCGTTCTGCGTCTTGCTCGGGATGAAGATTGGAATCGTGGCATCGTGATTGCTGCTTGCATTGTTGTGCTATTGCTTTGCGTGGGAATTTTGTCGCTAGCAAATCGTGTCAGTAAAGCCAACCGCGAACGTGAAGGAGCGATGTTCTGATGGGTTACCTCGGAGGATTCCTAGTCACGCTGGCCCAGGTTGGTCGGCGCAATAAAGTCACCCTTGAATATTCAGGTGGTCGCGAGAATAAAAAGGGCAAGCCGCAACGGGATGAAAAAGCTCCTAAGCCTGAACGCTTGCATGGCCGTCATGTTCTGAACCGTTACGAAGACGGTATGGAGAAATGCATTGGTTGCGAATTGTGCGCGGGTGTGTGCCCAGCCAAGTGCATCTATGTGCGTGGTGCCGATAATGATCCAGAAAATCCGACCTCACCTGGTGAGCGTTTTGGCTTTGTCTACGAGATCAACTATTTGCGTTGCATTCACTGCGATCTCTGCGTTGAAGCCTGTCCAACGGAGGCGATTACGGAGTCGAAGTTGTTTGAGTTCTCATTTACTAATCGCCAGGACGCGATCTATACAAAAGCCGAACTAGTCGTCGGTGATGATGGCAAGCCACAGCAGTTGCCGTGGGAAGACTGGCGTGAAGGTGAAGATATTTTGACCTCTGGTTGGTTGCGAGCAACAGCCTCTTCTGGCGATGCGTCATTTGAAGGTGTTGTCGGTTGGAGCGGCGAACTCGGCTATGGCGTTCGTGCCCCTGAGCCTGCTCAAGATGAAAGTGATGGAGCAGGACACTGATGGAACTTTTTGTCTTTGTCGTCGCTGCTGCCATGATTTTGGCTGGTGCTATTGGTGTCGTTGTTCGTAGTCACCCCGTGCATGCGGCCCTCAGTTTGATTCTCACATTGTTCGGCGTGGCTGTGATGTTTGTTGCCCAAGAAGCACATTTCTTGGCAGCAGTTCAGGTCATTGTGTACGCCGGCGCAATTGTGGTGTTGTTCTTGTTCGTGATCATGCTTCTTGGCGTTGATCGCACCGAAGACATTAAGACAGAGCCTTTCAAGGTGCAACGTCCACTTGCAGTCATCGTTGGACTTGGGGTCATCGGCCTAGTGACGGCTGCTGTTGTCGCATCACGTGACGTCGTGTCAAGTCGTGGCTCCGGACTCGTCACCCCAGACATGGCTGATCCCGATTCGAATATTCGTCAATTGTCACGCAGTTTGTTTGGGGATTATGTCGTTGCCTTTGAAGTCACATCTATTCTCTTAGTTGTCGCCGTTGTGGGCACTGTGCTGCTGACTCGTCGGGTGAAGCCTGTCGTGAAGGAAGCCTCATGATGTCGGCTCTCATGTCTGCTGCGACCCCGACGACGACATGGTATTTAGTGTTGTCGGCAGTACTTTTTGGTATCGGCACCGTCGGAGTTTTAGTTCGCCGCAATCCGTTAGTGATGTTCATGTGCATTGAATTGATGCTGAACGCTGTCAACTTGTCTTTTGTGGCTTTCGCCAGGCGCATGGGTGACATCGGTGGTCAAACAACAGTCTTTTTTGTGATGGTTGTGGCTGCCGCTGAAGTCGTTGTGGGACTTGGCATCATTGTTTCCATCATGCGTAAGCGCCCAGGCGCCAACGTCGATGATATTTCGGCGTTGAAGGGTTAAGGGGCAGACGATGCTTGATCTAATTTGGTTGATACCGGCGCTTCCGCTTCTTGGTTTTGTTTTGATTTTTCTTTTCGGACGAATTCTTGGAGAACCAAAGGCTGGCATTTTGGCCAC